>NZ_MAYF01000316.1 GCF_001684955.1 Chryseobacterium contaminans
AGAACTGGATCAGCTTGAAGGCCAACTAAAAGGTTTTGAAGAAATCAGCGAAGAAAAAATTCAGCTTCAAACAAATCTTTTGGGTGAGGAACAGAAAAAGCTGATTCAGGCTAATGAAAAGTTTGAAAAAGTTTCCCAGGCTTATCAACAGCTAAAAAATCTAAAAACCGATTTTGAAAGTTTAAAACAAAACCGGGAAAAATTCAATACCCTTTCTGAGCAGAAGCCTCAGATGGATGCTTTGGAAGCCCAATCCGAGTTGTATGACCGCACTTTCAGAGCTTTTAATCCATTAATTACTGATAAAAACAGGCTTTCCAGAGGAATTACCGAAAAAAGAAATGAGAAAGAAAGCCAGATCAAAACTGTACGGGAAACAGAAGTTACTTTTAATACTGTAAAGGAGCAGCTTACTGTTCTGGAGCCCAAATTCAAGGCTTTGGAACAATCCAGAATTCAGGAAAACGACTTGAACCTTATTGTACAGATCCTGAAGTTTTATGATGAGATCAAAACCCTTAATGAAAGAACTCAAAAAGGATCGGAAAAGGTAGCCGAAGTAGAGATTCAAAGAGAGATTATTCAGAAAAAGATTAGTGAGCTTTCTAAAAACCTTGATGTTTTAAAAGGACAAAAACTTGATGCTTCTTTACTTTCCAATGTAGGAAATTGGTTTATTCAACAGAAGAACTTCAAAAAAACGCAACAGGAACAGCTTGAAAAAACTCAAAAGCATCAGAAGCAGATTGAACAGATTGTTGAAGAGTTAAAACCTTTTGCCCTTCAGGAAAATTTTAAAGAGGATTTCAATAATAAGAAAGAGGCTCTGGAAGTTCAAAAAAAAGAACTTTCTCAGAAGCTGGATCACCTGAAGATTCAAAAAGAACTTTCCCGATTTGCCAGTGAGCTTTATGATGGAGAAGCGTGCCCGCTTTGCGGTTCTCAGGAACATCCGCATATTGTGGAATTTCACGATGTAAATACAGAATTTCAGGATATTCAGGAGAAAATTAAAGCCGTTGAACAGGAAACTCATCAACTTCAGCAACAGGAAACTGCTGTTGAGAAAATTCTGGACAGAAAGAAAATATTTGAAGAACAACTAATCTCTGAACAGAAAATTCTTCAACAGATCCAAAAGGATATGGATATCCATCTTCAACAGTTTACGTGGAAGCAGTTCAGTTCTGATCAGGAAGAGGATTTTGAGAAAAAAAGAGCAGATTCTTTTGCTGTGGAAAAGAAAATTGAAGAAACGGACAAAATGATCGGTCTTGAACGGGAAACCCTGGAAAAAGAAAGCAAAGTTCTTGAAAAATATAAAAATGCTCTGGAAACTTTCAAGCTGGAAGAGGCTACGAAGCAAAAAGAGATCAATATCAGCCGTTCCAATCTTAAAATTCTGGAGTGGGAACATTATGCACAAAAGACTGTCACAGAAGTTGAAGAGGCTTATCAGAAATTAGCACAATCCAATACAGAAACAGAGCAACTGTATCAAAAAGCTTCTCAGCAGGAAAAGGATCTTTCTCCTAAACTTGCAGAACAGAAAGCGATCGTAAGCCAGACGGAAAAACAGATTGCAGCGCTTGAAAAAGAAATTTCAGAGAATCAGCAGACTATTGATAAGACTTTAAATGAACATCATTTTACTGCATTTAATGAAGTGGAAAATATTCTGCGTCAGGAAATTAATATTCAGGAGATAAGGGTTAAAATCCAGCAATTTAAAATTGATTTTGAAACTCTCAAGAAAGTAATTGAAGGGCTGGAACTGAAACTGAAAGGGCTTTCCTTTGATGACGAGCAGTTTTCATTGGCTGAAAAACAGTTTGGAGAAGCTCAGAGTGAATTAAAGCAAATCAATGATGCCGTTGTCACCATGACCGCTGAAAAAGAAAGGCTAGAAAAGGAATACAAGAAAAAAGAAGAACTTTTAAAAGAGTTAACAAAGCTTCAGAAATGTTCTGAAAACCTGAAACTGATGATGAACCTGTTTAAAGGAGCCGGATTTGTACAATATGTTTCTTCTATTTATCTGAGGCAGTTATGCGATCATGCCAATATCCGCTTCCATAGAATGACCAGAAACCAGTTGAGCCTGCAGCTTAATGAAAATAATGATTTTGAAATCATTGATTATCTCAATGAGGGCAGAAGCAGAAGTGTGAAAACACTTTCGGGCGGACAGGCATTCCAGGTATCTTTAAGTCTTGCGTTGGCTCTGGCAGAAAGTGTTCAGTCCAATGCTCAGGCAGATAAAAACTTTTTCTTTATTGATGAAGGCTTTGGAACTCAGGATACGGAATCTGTTAATATTGTATTTGAAACCCTGACCAATCTGATGAAAGAAAACAGAATTGTGGGAATTATCTCTCACGTAGAAGAGCTTAAAGAAAAGATTCCCACAGCGCTCAACATTATTAAGGACGAGGAAAGAGGAAGCCTGATTCAGATTATATAATTCTAATTTTTTAAAACAACAAAAGTCACAAAAGCTTTTAAACACTTTTGTGACTTTTGCGGTTAAATAACCTATATAATTACAGGTTCTGAACCAATGGCTTTACTTCTTTTCCAAAGAGTTCAATAGATTTCATTGTGATATCATGAGCTGGATCACCAATATCCATATGGCCAATGAATCTTGTGATTCCAAAGATTTCTTTCATATAAGCAATTTTATCTGCTACCTCGGCCGGACTTCCGATGAACAATGCTCCCTCTTTACTTCTTCCGCCATCATACTGCATTTTTGTGTAAGGAGCCCAACCTCTTGAAGAACCTACCCTATCCATCTGAGATTTATAGTTATGGAAATATCCGTCTACTACATTCTGATCGTCACTTACAAAAGTATGTGAGTGAATGGCAATCTGCATTTTAGACATGTCATGCCCAGCTTTCTGGTATTCCTGTTTGTAGAATTCAATCAGATTTTTAAATTGGATTGGCATTCCCCCAATAATTGCGACTACTAATGGCATTCCTAACTGAGCAGCACTTAAAACGGACTGTGGTGTTCCTCCCACTGCTCTCCAGATAGGAAGTTTCCCTCCATTTTTCGCTCTTGGATATACGGTCTGGCTTTTCATAGGAGCGCGAAGTCTTCCTGACCAGGTCACATTTTCTTCAGCATTAATCTTTAATAATAAATCCAGCTTTTCATCAAACAGTTCTTCATAGTCATTCAAAGAATAACCATACAACGGAAATGATTCAATAAAACTTCCGCGTCCAACGAATATTTCGGCTCTTCCGTTTGATATTAAATCTAATGTCGCAAAGTCTTCATACACTTTTACCGGTTCTGAGGAACTTAAAACCGTAACTCCACTTGCCAATTTTATATTTTTTGTGATGCTTGCCGCTGCTGCTAATACCATTTCCGGTGATGAAACAGCATAATCCGGACGGTGATGCTCTCCCATCGCAAAGACATCTATTCCTACCTCATCCATGAATTTTACCTGCTCCAATATTTCATGAATCTTGGTTCCTGCATCTCTATATTTCCCGGTTGACTGGTCAAAAGCCAAATCACCGAACATTCCTATTCCTAATTCCATATTGTTGATTTTGATTTTATACAGGCAAAGTTACGGCTATGAAAAGGCATATGCATTGATGTTTGATAAGATCGCAGAATGCCCAGTACACAGATTTAATAAAAATAACAGATAGCAGAAAGGAATTTGCACAACGGTTTGCCACTAAACCTAATGGTGAAAAAATAAGCTACAGAGAAGGATTTAAATTAATGTCAGGTTTCTGGGACCTGAGAAATCAGACAATGGCTCAGAATATCTATAATACAACTGTAAAACATCCCCATAAGAAAATCGTTGTTCTGACTGGTTTTCTGCACCGGTATTATTTAATCAAAGAATTGAACAGGCTTAATAAGGGAAATTATGTCGTTAAAGAATTTTATGATTAACTTCCATGAACACAATAAACCAGTTCTGAACGTAGTTTGTCACTCTCATGAAAATTTAAACCCATATTTTCAGTTACTAAAGAGGGATTCTAAAAAAACATTTCCACCCTATTACAATTAAAATAAAAAGCTACCTCATCATGAGATAGCTTTCGTGCTTTATTTCTTCAGATACTGATCAAAATAATCTGTGATTTTCTGCATCAGGTGAACCCTGTCTTTTCCAATTACATTATGTGGATGTCCCGGATAAGCAAAGTAATCTAACTGAACTCCATTATCCACTGCCGATTTAATGAACTTAATGGAATGCTGCCATACCACTACATCATCCTGTGCTCCGTGAATCATTAATAGTTTTCCTTTCAGGTTCTGTACTTTATCCAGAAGATTAGCCGTTGCATACCCTTGTGGATTTTCCTGTGGAGTATCCATATATCTTTCTCCATACATAATTTCGTACATATTCCACTCAATTACCGGTCCTCCGGCAACTCCTACTTTAAATACATCCGGTTTACGAAGCATGAAGCTTGTTGTCATAAATCCACCAAAGCTCCATCCGTGAATACCCATTCTGTCACCATCTACGTAAGGAAGGGATTTCAGATAGTCAACTCCTTTCATTTGATCGTTCATCTCCGTTGTTCCCAGGTTTCTGAAAACAGCCTGCTCAAACTTCATTCCACGGTTGGCAGAACCTCTTCCGTCCATTGTGAAGATGATATATCCATTTTGAGCCATATACTCATACCAAAGATTTCCGGAAGCCGGGAAGCTGTTTGTAATCAGTTGTAAGTGCGGTCCGTTATATAAGTAAACGATGGTTGGATATTTCTTGTTCGGATCAAAGTTCGTTGGTAAGATGATCTTTCCATATAGAGGAGTTCCATCATCCGCCTTTAATTCTACATTTTTAATTTCCGGTCTCTGATAAGTCTTTAACGGATTTTCAGAGGTAAAGATATTTGTAGATTTCAGGTTGGAAGTATTGATAATATTTCCTACTCTTGGTGTGTTTGCATTGCTGTAAGTATCATACAGATAGTTTCCGTCACTACTCAGAACTCCGGAGTGCATTCCTGCATCAGAGTCAAGTCTTTCCATTTTGAAATTCGTCCAGTTGATCTTATATAGATGTCTTTCTAAAGGAGTTTCTTTCGTAGAAGTAAAGAAAATTTCTTTTTTCTTTTCATTAAATCCTAAGATTTCAGTTACCAGCCAATCTCCCTTTGTGATCTGAGCCACCAATCCTTTTTCAAGATTGTAATGGAATAAATGATTGTAGCCTGTTCTCTGACTCTGCCATATGAAGTCTGTATTTGAATTCGGGAAGAAAGTAAGCGGATGCTGCGGCTCTACATATTTACTGTCCGTTTCTTCAAATAAAGTTTTTACCAGTGTTCCTGTAACGGCATCATATTGATTCATTTTCATATGATTCTGACCTCTGTTCAAGACTCCTACAAAAATATATTTTGAATCCGGACTCCAGGTAACGGCTGTCAGATACTGATCTTTTTCACCATCGATCTTCAGGAACGTTGTTGTCTGGTTTTTAATATTGAAAACTCCTAATGTTACCTGATGAGAGGTTTGCCCTGCCATTGGGTATTTGATGTTATGGTTAACAGCGGGAGTTACAGACCAGTCAATGATTGGATAGTCTGCCACCATGGTCTGATCCATTTTATAGAATGCTACGCTTTCAGAGTTTGGCGCCGGAAAAATTCCGGTATCAATCCCGAATTCGTTTCTGTGAACAGTCTGGCCACTGATGATATTCTCATTAGCTTCATTGGTTACCGCTATGGTTTTTCCGTTTTTATTAACAAATAAATTATTCTTTACAGTAAAGGCAAAAGTTTGTCCGTCACCAAACATTTTTACATTAGCCGCATCCTGATCTATCATTGCAGAATTCTTTACTTTCCAGTCGTTTCCTGATTTTTCAATCCAGAACATTTTCCCGTTTGTATTGAAATATCCATTAGATGTTCCTGTAAATTTAATAGAAGGGAAAGACTTCAGTTTATTATCTGTCAATTGTCTGTTCAGCTGCGTCAGAGATATCAGCGTATCCTGTTTGTTTGTTTTTAAATCTGTAGCCAGATATCCGCCTTTTACGGATTGAATATAGGACTTCCCGTCAGCAGACCATGAAAACTGTGAAATATTTTTCACGGCAAGGTTGGTTCTCAATCCATTTACAGCCTCTGCCATCGTAAACTTCTGTGTCTGGGCAAACGCTGAGCTCCCCAAAACAAGCATCAATAAAGAAAATTTATGTAATTTCATTGTATAAAATTGAATCCATCAAAAATAAGAAATAAAAACCATCCGTTAAGAAACGTTAAATTAAAACATTCATAAAATGGAATTAATTCATCTATAGAAAATATTTCTTAACTTAATGGTAGAATTTTGTAGGCTTAATTGGGAAAACACAAGGGCGCAAAGTTTGTTTACAAGGATACGTTTTTAAGGCGCAAGGATTCTATCTGTGATAAAATTGATGAGAATATTGAAAGGTAAGACTTAAAGCAATAAGAGAATTCATTATTCAATGTAGACAATTTCATTTCTTATCCTATATCAATGACTCGTATATACTCTCTGTTCTAAATTTGCATCATTAATAATAACAAAAAAATACAAAATTACAATGGCAACAAAATGGACCTTAGACCCAACGCATAGTGAAATTACTTTCAAAGTAAAACACATGATGATTTCTAACGTAAAAGGAAGCTTCAGAACTTTCACTGCTGAAATTGAATCTGAAGATGAATTCTTTGCAAACGCTAAAACTACAGCTACCATCCAGACAGATTCTGTATTCACTAATAATACTGACAGAGATAATCACTTAAAGTCTGCTGAGTTCTTCAATGCTGAAGCTCATCCAACAATTACTTTTGAATCTCAGAATCTGAACAATGAAGTGGTTGGTAACCTTACCATCAACGGGATTACAAAGCCGGTAACATTAGATGTAGACTTCGGCGGAATTAACGTTGACCCATGGGGGAATACAAAAGCAGGTTTCTCTTTTGAAGGAAAAATCAGCAGAAAAGAATTCGGACTGAACTGGAATGCAGCTCTTGAAGCAGGAGGTGTAATGGTAAGTGACGATGTAAAAATTGCAGGTGAATTACAGTTTGTAAAACAAGCTTAATTTCTAACATACATCATAAAAGGGTTCAGGGATTTTTACTAAAAACCTTGAACCTTTTTCCTTTTAATATTCAATACTTATGAACCTCAACGATCTTCAGAATATAAGCGAAAACTTCAACACGACCCAGAGAATGCCGGTTTTATTTCTTGGGCATGGTTCTCCAATGAATGCTATTGAAGAAAACCAGTTTGTGCAGGGATTCCGTAAGACAGCAAGTGAAATTCCAAAGCCTAACGCTATCCTGTGTATTTCTGCCCATTGGTATACTCCGGGAACCTTTGTTACTGCTATGGAAATGCCTAAAACTATTCATGATTTTTACGGTTTTCCTAAAGAATTGTTTGAAGTACAATATCCTGCACCTGGCAGCCCTCAATTAGCTAGGGAAACAGCTGAGCTTTTGCTTCCTGTAGAAGTAGAGGAAGATCATAATTGGGGACTGGATCATGGTGCCTGGTCTGTTATCAGACATTTATATCCTGAAGCGGATATTCCGGTGATCCAATTGAGCATTGATTATACAAAACCACCGCAATATCATTATGATCTTGCCAAAAAACTGAACAAGCTTCGTGAGAAAGGCATCCTGATCATAGGCAGTGGAAATATTGTTCACAATTTACGTATGATCGACTGGAAAAACATTAATACTGTTGGTGCTGGCTGGGACTGGGCAATTGAAGCCCGTGAAAAGACTAATAACTGGCTTCTGGACGGTAATTTTCAAAATATTATTGATTATCATAAGCAAGGAACATCTTTACAGTATGCGGTACCAACTCCGGATCATTATCTTCCTTTGATTTATACCTTAGGATTGAAAGACCAGGCTGAAGAATTAGCACTGTTTAATGATGAACTTATTGGAGGTTCGCTGAGTATGACAAGTGTAAGGATCGGATAATATTATCATAAAAAAGGAAACACCTCAGCGGAGATGTTTCCTTTTCTTTTTTATTGATTGTAATATTATTTATTGTACAGCCTTTAAAACATTAATGTTTCCATAACCATAACTTGAATTGACCGTTGGATAGTACGTTGCCGACTGTCTCATTTTATTCAGTACCTGATCTCTGGTCCAGGATGGATTTTTAGCCCAAACTAAAGCTGCAATTCCCGCTGTGGCAGCTGTTGCTACAGAAGATCCACCTACATAATCTGCCTGTCCGTTATAATAACTTAACACCGGAACTGTATTTCCTGATGATCTTTCCATCTGGAAGGTAAAATCAATCTGACTTCCGGAGTGGCAAACATCACATTTCTGATTGGAAGTTCCCTCTTTCACCCCTGTTATCGCCTGTGTTTCTGACATTGAAGCAGGGAAGATAACTCCTACAAAATTGGTAAAGCTGGTAGATGTTCCACCTGCACAGAAAATCAGTTTTCCTCGGGCATAAGCATATTTTACTCCATCTTCAATTTTCCCTACTGAAAAAATATGTCCCATAGACATCGAGATGATCTTTACATTGGTATTATTTCCTAATTCTGTAAATGCTGTTTTTACTCCGTTTTGTTCACTGGAGGTTTCCAATACAACATTTTCGGCTGCACGATAAGCAATAAGATTGGCATTATAAGCCACTCCTACCGGAAGTCCTGCGTTATTTCTAGGGGCAGCCATTACAGAAGCCATTTTAGTTCCGTGCCCGCACTGATCCGCTGAACCATCGGAATTATATACCCCGAACTTACTGATCGTTCTTCCTGAAGATGCTCCATTATTAAAGCTGGATCCCAATAAAGACTGGTCCGGGGAAACTCCCGTGTCAATAAGACCAATGGTTACTCCTGCTCCGGTACTGTAGCTCCATGCATCAGGAATATTATGCTTAGTAAATGCCCATGGAATTTTTGCACTTGGTGTTGTGGAAGTATAATCTACCGCACTTAAAGTAGCTGTGGAAAAACCACATCCTGAAGAACCGCTGCCTGAAGATTTTGCAGTGGTATTGTATTGGGCTTCATTTTCAAAATAATGATAATCTGCCGGTTCTACATATCGGATAGTTTTCATCTGACGAAGAGCGGTTATTGTTTCTTCCTTTTCAATGGTAACATCCATCTGATTTAGATATTGATCGGAATTCAAAAGGAATCTTGCAGATCCTTTTCCTTCAGATTTTGCAATGAGATTTAAAATCTCTTCCTCCATTTTTTTGTTATCAGGAGATTTACTTCTGTCGAAATCATCTTTTGACGAGCCAAATCCAATAGATACCATTCTGTTACCACGGAAAATGGCACTCCATAGAAAATGATCAGATTCATTCCTCCAATTGAAAGTTCCTTCATTTTTTATGGCCTGATTAATTCTTTCGTTGATCTGTTTTGCTGTCAGAGGATCTTTCTGAGACATTTCAATATTTGAGCTCTCATTGCGGAGTTCTTCCTGTGTACAGGAATTTAAGGCAAAAAATAATGCCAGGAAAAATACAGTTTTTTTCATATGTTATAATTTTGGTTGGAACCACAATATAACACTTTCAAGAGAATTAAAAGTTTAAAAAAAATGAATTTAGCATTATATGAATATTAATTGGCTTCTATCAACTAACTTCAGATTAAATATTTTTCAAAACAAACGCTGCTGTCTACCCCAATATACTGACCGTAATTAGGTATTCTTTGGAATCCGCTTTTTTCATACACTGAAATGGCATTCGTAAGGTCTTTAGAAGTTTCAAGAACTGCTTTTTGATATCCTAATTCCTTAGCCCAATTTTCAAGTTCCTTTACAATGGAAGATCCTAATCCCCTTTTCCTGAACTCAGGATTGGTGAACATCCTTTTTATTTCAACCGTATCTTCTGTAAGTTCCTTGAAAGCTCCACATGCTGCCGGAGTTTGATCTATGTAAGCAACAATACAGTTTTTAATCATATCAATTTTGTTAAACTGGGCAAAAAAAGCGTCATCATCTCCGTTATGTTCTGCAAGGTTGGCATCAAGAGATTTTACAAGCTCTTTAAAGTCTGAAGAATTGGAATCTGTTCTTTGTATAGTCATGTTGAATGATATTAAAATATTTTTGGAAACAAAAAAGCTCCCTTTCGGAAGCCTTTCATTTTTATTAGATTAGTTTACAATAAACTTTCTTTCTTTGATCAGCTCAGCAATGGCCAGCATATCCTGTCCGATTAATCTGTCGTCTTCCAGTTTCGCAACTTTAGAACGAAGAATCGTAAAGTTCTCTTCAATGATCTTAGAACATTTCGATGGTCTCCTGAACTCAAGTCCCTGAGCAGCAAACATTAATTCAACCGATAAGATATTTACCAGGTTTCCAAGAACCTGATTGAATTTTCGTCCTGAAATACTTCCCATAGAAACGTGGTCTTCCTGTCCTAAGCTTGTAGGAATAGAGTCTGCTGATGCCGGGAAGCATAATGTTTTGTTCTCTGTTACTAATGCAGCAGAGGTATATTGAGGAATCATAAATCCTGAATTCAATCCTGAACTTTCTGTTAATAACCTTGGAAGCCCGTATTTTCCTTCTAATAATAGGTAGCTTCTTCTGTCTGAAATATTTCCTAATTCAGCAGCAGCAAGGGTTGCATAATCTAATGGTAAAGCCATAAGCTGCCCATGGAAGTTTCCTCCGGAGATAGATTCTTCTGCACTTAATACAATAGGGTTATCTGTTACGGAATTCAATTCTGTTTCTGCCATGCTTTTAAGATGCTCAAATGCATTTCTGCTGGCACCGTGAACCTGTGGTACACATCTCATGGAATAAGGATCCTGAACTCTTTCACAGTCTTCGTGAGATTTCATATTCTCTGATCCTTTCAGGAACTTAAGCATTCTTGCTGCTACTTTTTTACTTCCTTCAAAAGGTCTGATCTCATGAAGTTCTTTTTTGAAAGGACTTGCAGAACCTCTGTACGCTTCAATACTCATTGCTGCCGTCATATCAGCAAGATCCAGCAGATATTCAAATTTCTCTAATCCTTTGATAGCATGAGCCAAGATAAACTGGGTTCCGTTGATCAATCCCAATCCTTCTTTCGGACCTAGCGCTAATGGCTCAAGATTATGTTTTTCCAATACTTCCATGGTATCAGAAATCTGATCACCTTCCCAAACCTGTCCAAGCCCTAATAAAGGTAACACAAGGTGAGCCAGAGGAGCTAAATCTCCTGATGCACCCACAGATCCCTGCTCAGGAACCACGGGAATAATATCTTTTTCAAGCATCAGGATCATTCTCTCAATCACTTCAAGAGAGACTCCGGAAAACCCTTTTGATAAGGCATGAACTTTAGCAATCATCATGATTTTGGAAAGTTCTTTTTCAATGGGCTTTCCTACACCTACTGCATGGGAAATAATCAGGTTATACTGTAGCTGAGCAGTTTCATCTGCTGATATTTTAGTATCGCACAACGGCCCGAATCCTGTATTGATTCCATATACACATCTGTCGGATTCTACAATTTGCTGTACGTTTTTCTGAGATTTTAAAATTTGGTCTTTTGCTGCTTTATTCAGCTTGGCTTTATTAGGTTTTTCACATATTTCCAGAACATCATGGAAAGTAAAAACATCTACTCCGTATATCATTTCTAAAAAATTTTCTTAAAATTACGCATTTAACAATAATTGGAGAAACTAAATTTCAAGGTTCTATCTTTTTTCGGAAGAAGTGAATTATTTCATTAATTGTAATACCAAAATAAGAAAGCAATAATTTCATCCAAACATAAATGATAAAACCTGTATAGCATTCTTCAGGTTTTCTTCTTTTAAACAGAAAGAATCCTTAATTTTGTTATATGAATCCTTCTTTAGAATTACAGCTCAAAACTTTACCTTCCGAACCTGGTGTTTATCGTTATTATGATAAAAACGAGCAGCTATTGTATGTAGGAAAGGCTAAGAATTTAAAGAAAAGGGTTCTTTCCTACTTCAATAAAAATCTTTCCGGTTACAGGATTAAAATTATGGTTGGTAAAATCCATCGACTGGAAACCACCATAGTAAACAGTGAATATGATGCTCTTTTGCTGGAAAATAATCTGATCAAAGAACATCAGCCATTTTATAATGTCATGCTGAAGGATGACAAGACCTATCCCTGGATCTGTATTAAAAATGAAGATTTCCCCAGGATTTTCCTGACCAGAAATGTTATTAAAGATGGATCGGAATACTATGGTCCTTATGCAAAAGTTCGCCCAGCAAAGATTTTGCTGGATACCATCAAACATATCTATAAACTCAGAACCTGTAATCTGAATCTTTCACCAGCTAAAATTGCAGACGGAAAATATAAGGTCTGCCTGGAGTACCATATCAAAAATTGTGAAGGACCTTGTGAAGATCTTGAAAGCAAGGAAGAATATGATGAGAAGATAGATGCCATCCGTGGAATTATTAAGGGAGATTTCCGAAAAGCAAAGGAATATCTGGTAAATCAGATGATGAAACATGCCTCTAATCTTCAGTTTGAGGAAGCTCAGATCATTAAGGAAAGACTGGATATTCTGGAAGATTACCAGGCTAAAAACACCGTAGTAAATCCCAATATTGATGATGTGGATGTTTTCGGTATGACCAGTGATGAGACGGCTGCTTATGTTAACTTCTTTAAAATAAGGAACGGGAATATCATTCAGAGTTTCACTACAGAGATTAAAAAAATTCTGGAAGAGACGGATGAAGATATTATGGAAGAAGCTTTAATTGAAATCCGGCAGAAGTTTGGCTCCGATTCAAAAGAAGTATTACTTCCTTTCCATTTGTCTGTAGAAATTCCGAATGTAAAGCTTATTGTTCCTAAAGTTGGGGATAAAAAAAGAATCGTGGAGCTTTCGGAAAAAAATGCGAAAGAATATCGTCTGGAAAAATTAAAACAGGTTCAGATTATAGACCCGGAAAGGCACACCAACAGAATTATGGCTGAAATGCAGAAACTTCTGAGGATGCCTGTAGAACCACGGCATATTGAAGGGTTTGATAACTCGAACATCCAGGGAACTAACCCTGTTTCGGCCTGTGTTGTTTTTAAAGACGGGAAACCGAGCAAGGCAGACTATAGAATTTTCCATCCTAAAACCGTGGAAGGTCCCAATGACTTTGCAACGATGGAGGAAGTTATTTATCGCCGCTATAAAAGAATGCTGGATGAAGGAGAAAGTCTTCCACAACTGATTCTTATTGATGGTGGAAAAGGGCAGTTATCTTCTGCTGTCAAAAGTCTGAGATTATTGGGATTATATGGGAAAATTACCATTGTGGGAATCGCAAAAAGGCTGGAGGAAATTTTCTTTCCGGAAGACCCTATTCCTTTATATCTTGATAAGAAATCCGAAACTTTAAAAATCCTTCAAAGAGTAAGAGATGAGGCTCACCGATTTGGGGTAAAGCATCACAGAACAAGAAGAAAAAATTCCACTATAAAATCCGAATTGGAAGAGATTCCCGGTGTGGGAGAAAAAACCATCGAGTTGTTACTGTCTAAACTTAAGTCTGTAAAAAGAATCAAAGAAGCCAACCAGGAAACATTGGAAGAGATCTTAGGTAAAAGTAAAGCGAAAGTGATTTGGGAGTTTTTCAACAATAATGGATAACCTCTCCTACCATATTGTTTATTGTTCACCAATAATTGAAGTTTTATCAATTTTCAATCAAAATTATATTTTCTCAAAAAGAGACATATACAATAAAATATCCAAAATAACACTTTACAAACAACTAAAACCTAATACATTTAAAATATTACACAAATAATGTTATTATATGTATTTTTTTCATAAATTAGTATTATTAATTAGAAACAATAATACCATGAAAGGAAACTCATTCTTCAGGTGATAATATATTATCATTTACCGTTACAGGTATTCTAATTTCTATCTTTTTCTTAATGATTTTTACGAATAAATAACCTGGTAGAGCCATTATTCTAAGAAAAAACACATCAATATACTTCCAAAGAAATAAGCTCTTTTTCAAGAGCTTATTTTAGTTTTATTTTCAATAAATGTCATCTATTTTTGCATGAAAACCTCCTTAGAATATTTTCCGTCTGTCTGTGGAATATCTATAACAATATTACCATTTTCAAAATAGCCAATTGTAGTAGTATTATCAGCAAGTTTTACAATAAATACATCTTTTTTTGACGCTGTTTTAAAGATGGCAAACGGTACAGAACTTCCGGATTTTGCAAGGATAAACTGATTGGCATCAATCTGTATCTTCTGTACAACCACTTTCCCATTGGAATAGCTCCCTGTGGATGAACCTGTATCCGGAGCAATCACAGCTGTTTCCGGAGCAGAACTCTGAACTGTGTTGACCGCAATAGCTGAAGAAGATGATGATGTCTGTTCTTTTGCCGGCAACATGGCAACAGGATTAGAGTTACCAACATTTATTAGGGCCATTTTTAAAGCATCTGCAAGACCTTCTTCAAATTCTTTAATGCTAGAACTTCCATTAGATTCAAGAAGAACCTTATTGTTACAGTCTTTTATAACTAACATTAATTTATTTTTAAACATACTTTTCACATTCAGTACGTCGGCTTTCATAACATTACAAGAATTATCTTTTGCCTCAGACGGCCATTGATCAATACTTGCCGGCAAAACCACATATTTCTTATTTTTCAGAGCTTTTGCCAATGCCTCTTCTAATCCATAACTATCTCCTTTGAAGCTTTCAAACCTCTCAGGAATAGACACATATTTATAATCTGAAACTTTCTGTCCGAAAATAGCTGTTGAGCAAATTGCTAACATTAATATTGATAACTTTTTCATATCCTACATTTTAGTCATTTCTGAATGCTCCCATATCCAGTTTAAGCGAGAAGAAATTAGAATAGAAATTAGAGCCTCCAATACCTGAGTTGGTAATTGCGTAATCCAAAGTAAGCCCTCTATATCTGATTCCAATCCCTGCACTTGGCTGGAAAGAAACTTTTCTTTTTAAATCTTCTATATCTGTAATAGACTGGAACCTGTTGATCCCCAGTCTCACAAAAATCATTTTCTGATAACCTAATTCAGCTCCTGCATAAGGACTGATACTTGCAAAATCAGTAGAAATCAATGAAGCGGTCTTAGCAAAATCTACATTGATTCCTGCTTCCGGCAATACGTAAACACTGCTGTTAATCTCAAATAATTTACTCGCACCAACATTCAGTTTAGGCATAGTAAGTTCCATTTTATCTTTTGGTGCGGGGTTAAATTCTTCACCATTCACCACTGTTGATAACTCTTTCTGGTTTATACTCCAAAAGTTAACGGTAGTGGTAATATCTCTTACCATTCCTCCAAATTTCCATCCGTTCTCCCCTTTATAAATAGCCCCCACATCAAAACCGAAACCATAACCATTGGCAAATTTACCTACATTTCTATAGACAATTTTAGCATTCACCCCCACATCTAGATTTGGATTTCCTCCGGGACGAAAGGCATAGGAAAGGATAGCTGCATAATCAGACTGTGAGAATTTTGTGATTTTATCATAATCTATATTCCCTTCAGAATCAATCATCTGAGTGGTATTCAGAATATTATCTACTCCAAGCCTTACTACTGAAACACCAAAAACGCCCTCTTCCATTACCCTGGCATAGGCTAAATAATCATATTTTGCTATAGATTCAAAATATTCAGCGTGCATTGCAGCCCCCTGCCAATCTTTTTCAATAGCCATTAAACCTGCCGGGTTCCACATAGGAGAATACACATCGTCCTGATTGGATATTACAGCACCTCCCATTGCTAATCCTCGGGCACCCGCTCCGATATTTAAGAATTCATTGGAATACTTCCTGATAATCTGAGATTGAGACAGCCCATAGAGCAGTGAAAATGCAAGTAAAAAATATTTTTTCATCATATAAAATTGATGCTAGTTAAGGGTTTTAGTTTTTCTGGCCTTGATTAATCCATTCGCAATGATTGCCAGTATCATAACTCCTGATGCAATATAAAATATTGGGCTCATATGTTCTGATTCCCCAAAGATAAAAAAAGCTAGTATAATTCCGTAAACAGGTTCCAAATTAACTGTTAAAATTAGAGTAAAAGGCGATATATACTTCATTAAACTCACTGATTCCAACATAGGAAAAGCAGTGAAAACACTCGCTAACAAGCATATTAACGCCATATCACGATAGTTTATTTCATTCATTTGAAAAATTTGACCTGAAAACAAATAAAATAACATTAAAATAAACCAACCGCAGAAGATTTCGTAAAATATAATGTTCCCGGAACTCGTTTTTCCAAACATTTTACCATTAAAAACTGAGAATATGGTCCCAAAAATAGCACAAAGAACGCCATACATAATGCCTTCCTTATATTGAAATTCTGTCTTGAAGATCAACAAAATACAGGCTACAATCACTACTCCCATCACTACTTCTGAAATATCGATCTTTCTTTTAAATATAATGGGTTCCAGAATTGAAGCAAAGAGCGTTGATAATGATAGACAGCTTAGTGCAATGGAAACATTGGAGACTTTGATCGAATAAAAAAAGCAGTACCAATGAAGGGCCATGGTAAAACCTATTGCAGCCAGCTGAAAGAATATTTTTTTAGAAACTTTTATGCTTTCTTTTTTAAATATCCTTATGAATACAAAAAGAAACGCAGCAGCAAAGAGCATTCTGTAGAATACCAGAATCTGAGCATTGGCATGAATCAGTTTTCCTAAAATTGCAGTGAACCCCCATAAAAATACTATTAAATGCAATCTGAAAAGCGCTAATTTATGCATATCCTACCTTCTTTAAAATTTGAACAGGCAAATTTACAAATACCCTTACCAAATATTGATAAAAAGGTAAAATAATCTAAAAAAAATAATGGGACTGTAAATATGAGCAAACTTAAGGTTCAAAAATAGATAAATAATGAGCATCAGCTCAAATATTCATCCCTTGTTCTCATCCAATGGGCTAAATACAAAAAACCCTGAAAATGGGTTAAACTTTCAGGGCCTTCAAATAATAAACTATTAAAAAAATAAACTAGGAACAGAGTATTTTGCAGAGGATTTCACCCTCTGTTACTCTTATGTAAAGTTAGAAAAAATATAAATTATTTAAAAATATTTTTTAGTTAAAAATTTCACAATTTACTAATAACCAAACTATTAAACAGTTGTTTTACTTCCTATTCATATTCCTCATAAAAATAGTATCTTTAAGCGTAAAAAATTGAAAATTCTATGGACATCGAATTCAACAAACGAGAAGATCAGAACAGATTAAAATTATCAGAGATAAATCGCTTGCTTGCCGAGATCAAAAAAGGAGGCGGTGAAAAGAGGCTTCAAAAGCTTCGTGAAGAAGGAAAAATGACTGCAAGAGAAAGAATAGACTATCTTCTTGATAAGGGTTCTGATTCCATAGAAATAGGGGCATTTGCGGGTTACGAAATGTATGAAGAACATGGAGGTTGCCCTAGTGGAGGCGTTGTTGTGGTTATAGGGTATGTTTCCGGAAGACAATGTATCGTTGTAGCCAATGATGCCTCTGTAAAAGCAGGAGCATGGTTCCCTATCACAGGAAAGAAAAATCTGAGAGCACAGGAAATTGCAATGGAAAACAGACTTCCCATCATTTATCTTGTAGATTCTGCAGGCGTATACTTACCTATGCAGGACGAAATTTTCCCGGATAAAGAAATGTTCGGCAGAATATTCAGAAATAATGCTAAAATGAGTGCTTCAGGAATTATTCAGATTTCTGCTGTTATGGGAAGCTGTGTAGCTGGAGGGGCTTATCTTCCTATCATGAGTGATGAAGCTATGATTGTGGATAAAACAGGTTCTATTTTCCTTGCGGGAAGCTATCTTGTAAAAGCGGCAATTGGTGAAAGCATCGATAATGAAACATTAGGAGGAGCTACCACTCATTGTTCTATTTCAGGAGTTACGGATTATAAAGCTAAGGATGACAAAGATGCTTTAGACAGGATCAAAAACATCATGAAATCGATCGGTAGTACTGAAAAAGCAGGCTTCGACAGAATAGAAAGTTTCCCACCAAAAGAAAGCCCAGATAATATCTTCGGAATTATGCCGGTTTCAAGAGCTGAACAGTATGATACTTACGAAATTATCAAATGTATTGTGGATAACTCGGAATATGAAGAATATAAGCCAGACTACGGCAAAAGTATCATTTGTGCTACGGCAAGAGTAGATGGCTGGTCTGTAGGAATTGTAGCCAACCAAAGAAAATTAGTAAAGAGCGGTAAAGGAGAAATGCAGTTTGGTGGAGTAATTTATTCCGATTCCGCTGATAAAGCAACAAGATTCATTGCTAACTGTAATCAAAGAAAAATCCCTTTAATCTTCTTACAGGATGTTACCGGCTTCATGGTAGGTTCCAAATCAGAACATGGTGGAATCATCAAAGACGGAGCTAAAATGGTGAATGCAGTTTCCAATTCTGTAGTTCCTAAATTTACCATCATTACTGGAAATTCTTATGGAGCAGGAAATTATGCGATGTGTGGAAAAGCTTATGATCCTAGACTAATTGTAGCATGGCCTTGGGCTGATCTTGCGGTAATGGGTGGAGCACAAGCTGCTAAAGTTTTGGCTCAAATTCAGGAATCTACCTTGAAAAAACAAGGTAAAGAAATTTCTGAAGAAGAGCACAATGAGATTTTGGATACCATTTCAAAAAAATATCAAAAACAAACCGAATCTACCTATGCTGCAGCAAGATTATGGACAGATGCTATCATCAACCCAACAGACACCAGAAAATGGATCTCTATGGGGATAGAAGCCGCTAATCACGCGCCTATTACAGAAAAATTTAATCTTGGAGTTATTCAGGTTTGATAATTATTGGGTTTAAAATATAAAAAGATGTGGAATTAATTTCCACATCTTTTTTGTTTTTATATTCTTGAAAATTTCAAAAATTTAAGAAAAGAAAACTCCTGTTCTGAATCTTTCTCTATTCAATTTTTTGTTAACGGCCAATCCCCAAAGAATAAACTCTTTTAAGAATAAAATATCCTCTGGTTGAGTATCAGGTTGATATTTTTCAATGATCTGATCAAGAGGATAGATCCTGTTAAGAGATTTTGCATAAGATTCATCCGAAGATTCATCTGTAATTTCCAAAAAACCATTATCTTCTAAAAACCAATCCGTAATCTGACTAAACGGTCCCTCAATATTCTTTTTCTCCAGTTTTTCCACTTTCGGAAAATAAGAGGTGAATAAAGTTCTGATTGCATTATCAATTAATAGCTGAGCAACCGCTTCCGCCCCTTCCTGTTCTCCTTCATAAACCAGTTCCACTTTTCCCGTGATTGCAGGAATTACTCCTACAAAATCGCTTAATCTTACAGAAGTTGTTTCATCACCAGTCAGTAAAGACCTACGTTCCGCTGTACTCAATAAATTTTCAAAAGCTGTAATACTCATACGCGCACTTACACCACTTTTTGAATCTACATATTCACTTTCACGAGCCTCAAAACCAATCTGCTCCAGAAGATCCTTTGCTAAAGAGGGAACATATATTCCATTTTTCTGACGGCTGTCTAAACTGGATTCATAATTGGTAATTTCTTTTGCAATATTGATATTTTCAGGGTAATGAGTCAAAATCTGCGACCCTATACGATCTTTCAGTGGAGTCACAATACTTCCCCTGTTGGTATAGTCTTCAGGATTCGCGGTGAAAACAAATTGTATATCTAAAGGCATTCTCACCTTAAATCCACGAATCTGCACATCGCCTTCCTGTAAAATATTAAATAAAGAAACCTGAATTCTCGCCTGAAGATCCGGCAATTCATTAATTACAAAAATACAACGGTTTGCACGCGGGATCATCCCAAAGTGAATCACTCGGTCATCTGCATAAGAAAGCTTAAGATTGGCTGCTTTAATAGGATCTACATCACCAATCAGATCGGCAACAGTTACATCCGGAGTAGCCAATTTTTCGAAAAATCTTTCATCACGATGAAGCCATTCTATTGGCGTATTATCTCCTTCGGCTTCAATTAACTCCTTAGCATAACGTGAAATCGGATGAAATGGGTCATCATTAATTTCGCTTCCACCAACAAAAGGAATCCATTCATCCAGTAAAGCGGTCATCATCCTTGCCAGCCTGGTTTTTGCCTGGCCTCTCAGTCCTAATAGGTTAATGTTATGCCGGCTTAGAATAGCGTGTTCCAATTGAGGAATAACTGTATTTTCATATCCGAAAATTCCCTCAAATACAGACTCTTTATTACGAATTTTATTTTTTAAGTTATCTCTTAACTCATCTTTTATATTTTTGGATATATATCCTGATGCTTTTAATGAACCTAGTGTTTTTATATTGGGCTTGTTAGTCATATTATTTAAAATGTGATTTTATAAACTTTGAAATATATTGTAACGAATAATAATTTTTAACGGATTCTTTTCTTGCGATTGGTCTCATAATCCTCAAAAATCATGTGTCCTAATCCATTGAGACCCGTATAAAACGCTTTACCTTGATTAGCTTCTGTAAATTCACTCACGAAGCGCTGCAAATACGGATCCTGCGCTATCATAAAAGTAGTAATCGGGATGTGCAGTCTTCTCGCCTGAGAGGCCATATTATAACATTTCTGAACAACATATTCATCTAAACCATAAGAATTCATGTAATAACTACCATCAGCCTGACGAACACAGCTTGGTTTTCCATCGGTAATCATGAAAATCTGTTTATTGGTATTCCTCTTTCTTCGTAAAATATCCATTGCCAGTTGAAGGCCGGCAACTGTATTGGTATGGTAAGGACCAACCTGCAGATAAGGCAGCTCTTGGATTTTAACAGGCCATGCATCATCACCAAAAACAATAATATCCAAAGTATCTTTCGGATAACCTGTGGTAATCAGCTCTGCAAGTGCCATTGCTACTTTTTTGGCCGGAGTGATGCGGTCTTCTCCGTACAAGATCATACTGTGGCTAATATCAATCATCAGAACAGTACTCATCTGTGATTGATGAATGCTGTCTTCTACAATTAAATCATCTTCAGTAAGATAAAAATCTCCGATTCCGTTATTGATCTGGGCATTTTTAAGACTTTCTGTAATAGAAATTTTCTCTACTGGATCCCCAAAATTATAATTACGGAATTCTCCCGTAGTATCTTCTCCTGTTCCAGCCTTATTGGTTTTATGATTGCCGTTACCATTTTTCCCTAAGTTTCCAAATATTTGGTTAAGCGCTTGTTTACGGATATTCTGTTCCATTTTTGCACTCAGGCGAATTCCATTACCAGCATTAGGATCTACTTCTTCTCGGATATATCCTTTCTTTTTAAGGTCCTCAATAAAATCATCTATGGTGTAATCCGGAGTCGTAAGCTGATATTCTTCATCCAGCATACGAAGCCAGTCAATTGCTTCATCAAAATCACCTGAAGTATGGGTTAACAAATCTGTAAAAATTTCCAGTAAACGATCAAATACGGATAGTTCCGGTGCTTTGTAAGTTTCAAACCTGAACCCTCTCACAATATGCTCTTTCATAGAATAAAGTTACAACATAAATAAAAGAGCTTTAAGAGATTTATTCTATTTTAATTTTTATGAATAGAAATAATCCTTAGATAACTTATTGAAAAATAGTGTTCAGGAGCTATCTCCCGCTATCCACTCATACTCCTCACGCCCGTACTCTCCAACGCTCAAACCCTCAAGCTCTCCAACTCCCTGTTGCGGGGTAACCGTTCCTATCGGGGCTAGGGAGGTTGTATG
>NZ_MAYF01000317.1 GCF_001684955.1 Chryseobacterium contaminans
AATAGGCATTTTTTAAATGTTGTATAGTAATAATGATTTTGGTTGAAAAAGATCAAAAAAATATAGAATTATGTAGTAAATTATTATATATTTACATAAAACAAAACAAAAATGAAATTCGAAAAATTATTCGTGGCTGCGGCATTATGTGCTGGCAGCGTTATTACTGCGCAGACAGGAATTGGGACTTCCACCCCTGATAAAAGTTCTGCTTTAGATGTTACCGGCACCAGTAAAGGTGTATTAATCCCCAGAATTTCTGATCTCACTACAGTAGCCACTCCAGCAAATGGTTTATTGGTTTATGATCTTAAAAGACAGGCATTAACCCAAAACATCGGAACTCCTGCCAGTCCTAACTGGGTTCCCATCAGTGGAAACATCGTTAAGTTCTTCTACATGCCTTCTATAAGCATTGATACTTCTACGCTGGGAACAGGTAGAACGTTGGATTTATATCAATTGTATAAAACACAGTTCTCAACTCCGAAAGTAACAAGTACGGGAGCGCCTGCGGCCATTCCTTTCTTTGTGAATGCTACTGATCTGTATTATTATGTAACGGATTTCGATGGAAGTGTTTTAAGGAATGTAAGTATTGATGCCAATGGTATTCTGCGTTATGATGTAGTAGGAACCGCTACGGCATGCTCGTTCGTTAATATTGTATTTGTAATCAAATAATTTTAAGTGACATCAATAGTCATTGCAATCATCCCTGATTAGGTAGGGATGAGTATTATTCCGTGTACAATTAACAGCTTAAAATTATCAATGATGAAAACAAATTCAATATTACGTTATGCTCTTATAATGCTATTCTTTCTGGTATCAGGCAAAATGCTTTCTCAGGAAATGGTTTCATTGCCAATGGGTGGTTGTGGAAGGTTATTAGACACTAATACTTCTGCCCAATATGCTAACTTTATTTCCTTCTTGCCTCCATGTGCAAAAATTGGTGCTGTTGCAGTCAATGCGAGCAATATGACAGATATAGATGTCAATTCTTATGCTTCTTTGAAACCAGGAATAGGTGCTGGGATATGTCCTATTTATGTAGGAGTAGGCACTACAGGCAGCGATTTTCCCGCAAATAAACCAGTATATATAGATTTTTCTTCTGAAGGATTTAACTTCAATGCCAGTTTTAATGATGCCAGTTTTAGATTTTATAATAATGGCAATGAGGTGTATTCAACCCCTGTTGGTGGGCATTTTTTCTTTGATTTTGGAGATAGCCAGAGCCGAAAGATTATTAAAGTTATGCCGAACGTAGCTTGGGATGAAATCAGATTATCTTATTCTGACTTTGGAATTGGCTTTACTTTCAATGAAATGAGAGTGTATAATGTTCTTTCAGAATATTATATAGACCCAATGACCTATCTTTCTCAACCATCAGACAGAACGGTTCCGGTAGGGGGATCTACTACGATGACGGCTGTTATCAGTAATACAGATATTGATGAAACACCGGCTAATGTTACCTATCAATGGCAAATATTAAATGGCTCTACATGGACGGATCTGGCTAACGGAGCCAATTATAGTAATGTGACGGGTTCAACACTTAATATCAATAATATTCCTGCAGGATTTAATAATAACCAGTATAGAGTAGTGGCTAAATCCAGCTTCTATACCTGTTCATTTCAGGCAAATTCAAATGTGGGAAGACTGTTTGTGAATGCGGTGAACAATCCTGGAACCATTGGAACCGATCAAACGGTTTGCCTGGATATCAATGCTGATCCGGCTGCGTTTACGGTAACAGCAGCGGCTCAGGTAACCGGAAATGCAGAATATCAATGGCAGAGTTCAACAGATAATGTAACGTTTACAAATATCACCAATGCTACGGCTGCAACATATGATGCACCGGCTGTTGCTCAGACTACTTATTACCGCCGTGGCGTAAGATCAACCCTTAATGGAAATGTTACCGCTTATCAATACAGTAATGTGGTAAAAGTTACTCTGAAGAAGAGTTGTCTCATCAAATGTATCATCACCAACCGTATGATTACTGCGAAACCTAATAGTAATTAGTACAATATATTCATTTAATTGTAGAAAGGCCTGTTTCATATTCGTTTGAAATCAGGTCTTTTTATTTTATGATTGCCGGATCTTTAATTTTCTGTGGTTTGAGTTGTTGGAAATAATATAAAAACACTGTGTTTTTTAACAGGATTCTGTGAGTCAGTATTATACTTCTTTAATATAGTGCAATTTAGAACCATTATTTTTAAGATTTGATTAATTTTGCACCATCATGGAAAATTCAAAGAAAAAAGCAGCTATAGGCTTTATATTTATTACTTTATTGATTGATATTACGGGATGGGGGATCATTATTCCTGTGGTTCCTAAATTAATTGAAGAGTTGATTCATGCAGATATCAGTGAAGCTGCAAAATATGGGGGCTGGCTGGGGTTTGCCTATGCATTTACACAATTTATCTTTTCTCCGCTGGTTGGAAACCTGAGTGATAAATATGGGCGTAGACCTATTATTCTGATCTCACTTTTCGGATTTGCCGTAGATTATATTTTCCTGGCGCTGGCTCCAAGTATCTGGTGGCTGTTTCTGGGAAGAATCATTGCAGGGATTACCGGAGCAAGTGTAACCACTGCGAGTGCTTATATTGCAGATATTTCTACAGATGAAGACAGGGCAAAAAACTTTGGACTGATAGGAGCAGCCTTCGGTTTGGGCTTTATTATAGGACCAGTTTTGGGAGGAGTTTTAGGACATTATGGGGCAAGAGTTCCTTTTTATGCGGCGGCAGGCTTATGCCTTCTTAATTTTCTGTATGGCTATTTCATCCTTCCTGAAAGTTTAGATAAAGACAAAAGAAGAGAGTTTGACTGGAAGCGAGCCAATCCTGTAGGATCTTTCAAATTCTTAGGAAAACACCCTGAAATTTCAGGGCTTATTACCGCATTAATCCTGATCTATATTGCAGGGCATGCTGTACAGAGTAACTGGAGTTTCTTTACCATGTATAAATTCAACTGGACAGAAAGGATGGTAGGAATTTCGTTAGGTGTTGTTGGATTACTTGTTGGTTTGGTACAGGGACTTTTAATCAGATGGACTACCCCAAGATTAGGAGAGCAGAAGAGTATTTATTATGGCCTTGCCTTATATGCTATTGGAATGCTATTGTTTGCTTTTGCTTCAGAAGGTTGGATGATGTTTGCTTTTTTGGTTCCATACTGTTTAGGAGGAATTTGCGGACCGGCTTTACAGTCAGTAATCACGAAAAGTGTACCTTCTAATGAACAGGGTGAACTTCAGGGTGCACTAACCAGCTTAATGAGTGCTACTTCAATTATTGGTCCTCCAATGATGACTAACCTGTTTTATTTCTTCACTCATGATGAAGCTCCATTTAAATTTTCAGGAGCTCCGTTCTTCCTTGCATTTATTTTGATGGCTATTAGTGTTGTCATTACTTATTCTGCTTTTAAGAAAAAACCAAAGATTTAATAAGGTTGAATTTTTAATTGTAGAGGGACAAATCATTTTTTTACATCCTCTGATTCCTCTACTTTAAGTAATCAGAGGATGTAAAAATTAAAATTAATAGTTTTTTCTTTTTTTGATAAATATTTTATCGTAATATTGCGATATAATTATTGAACCTATGGGAGTAACTAAAACGGATCATTTCACAGATGAGCAAAACAGGATCGCTATCATTGCAAAAGCATTAGGCCATCCTGCAAGAGTTGCTATTATTGAGTACCTGTTGAAAGTAAATACCTGTATTTGCGGAGACATTGTGAATGAGCTTCCACTAGCACAGGCCACAGTTTCACAACATCTTAAAGAATTAAAGAATGCGGGCCTAATAAAAGGAAATATTGAAGGAACAGCCATCTGTTATTGTATTGATGAAAATACCTTTGGAATATTAAAAGATTATTTTTCAAAGATAATACTGACTGTTTCCAATCAGAAATGCTGCTAGGCATTTTTTTTATTCAAATATATCGTAATATAGCGTTTAACCAATAAATAAAAAGACTATGAAATTATCTGAAATCAAAGAAATTTTGTCAACACTGGACAATGTGGAATTTCAATTAGAAAACGGAGCTTTTGTTCCTGAGCATTTTCATGTTACAGAAGTAGGAACTGTAATAAAACATTTTATTGATTGTGGTGGGGTTATCCGCCATGAAAAAGTGGTTAATTTTCAATTATGGAATGCCAATGATTTTGAACATAGATTAAAACCGGGGAAGCTATTAAATATTATTAAATTATCGGAAGAAAAACTGGGTATTGAAGATGGTGAAATTGAAGTGGAATATCAAAATACAACAATTGGTAAATATGATTTAGAATTCAATGGAAGGACTTTTGTTCTTAAAAATAAAACAACGGCCTGCTTAGCTCAGGATGCATGCGGTATTCCTGCAGAAAAGCAGAAAGTAAGTTTATCAGAACTTTCTTCAAATAAGACTTCTTGCTGTACTCCAAATTCCGGATGCTGCTAAGTTTAAATCACTCAAAATAATTAAATGATGTACCCTAAACTATTAGAAACAATTGAGTTATTAAAAAAACAGGAAATTAATGATTGGTTTAATTCTGATTGGCTTGGCAAGGTGTATTGCAATGGTACTCGTCTGGAACGATTTAGCAAAAGGTAATCGTGAGTATGGAGCACTATTGGTAGCTTTAAACAGCCTGTTTCAAGTACTCAGTTACAGTTTTATGGTTTGGCTTTTCATTAATATTCTTCCCGAAAAATTAGGATTGGCTAATTTTAATATAACAGTATCAATGGGAGATGTTACGGAAAGTGTTTTTATATATCTGGGTATTCCTTTCATAGCAGGTTTTTTAAGCCGATATTTCCTAATCAGGTTAAAAGGTTCGGAATGGTATAACAGGAAATTTGTTCCCTGGATTTCCCCATTTACTCTGCATGCTCTTTTATTTACGATTGTAATCATGTTCAGCCTGAAAGGGGATAAGATATTAGAGTTACCATTAGATGTTTTAAAAGTAGCTGTACCGTTGATCATATATTTTGTCGTGATGTTTTTGGTAAGCTTCATGATAAACAGGTCATTCAAAGTTCCTTATGATAAAAATGCTTCCATAGCCTTCACAGCAACAGGTAATAATTTTGAATTAGCAATTGCCGTATCTATTGCTGTTTTTGGAATTCATTCCCCGCAAGCATTTGTTGGCGTGATCGGACCGCTGGTAGAAGTGCCGGTTTTGATATTACTTGTAAAACTAAGCTTATGGTTAAAAAAGAACTATTATGTTTGATGGTAAATCATAAACTGAGTTGATATTTTCGTGATTTTCCCGAAAATTGAAGAAATATAAATATGTAAGACGAATCTCAGAATGATTCAAAATTAGGAGAATACTTTCAAAGAATTCACTAATGTCATGAAAAATCTGGTTTTTCAAAGGTGAATGAAAAGGCTGCTGAACTTCTGAAGCAGAAAGTATAAAACAAACTGCTATTTGATTATAATTATATAAATAAAATAAAGGGAAGCTGCCGGCTTCCCTTTATCATTTTTAAAATTTTATATTCTATGAAACTAAGGATATAATGATTTGTACCCATTGCTTACCATATTACTGCCCAATCCTGAGAATGATATGGAAAACTTACTTGCATTAAAGCTTAAAGATCCGGTTGGAGTACAAAGTCCCAATGCATATTGACATTGCCCGTAAGCACCAGTTTTTCTGGTAATCCTGCTTTCACTTTTTGCTTTTCCCAAGCTAATGTTAGCCCAGTCATTAACATCAGCGTTTGATACTGTTGAACCAGTATAGTATATCGTAATCTGATAACCCATTTCACCCCTTTTAGAGCCCCAAAGCCAGCTTGCCGTCCACCATTCCTTATACCATTTAGAGGATACTTTTGCAACTGCTGCATTTGAATTTTCTACAGTTCCTCTGGTGTCCATCACAATCAGGCCTCCAAGAACATTATCCCAGATAATTCCGGAATCATTATAGAAACAAAGACTGGTGAATTTTCCATTTTTGTTGCTCCAGATCACTTCCATAACGTTGGTTCCTGTTTTTATTTCCTCAGTCGCCATTTCTTTCAATCCGGTTTGGGCCATAGTAAGATCATCCCCTGCATAAAGATCACCAATCCTTCCTAATTTAACCGTAGAAAGGTCCATAAGATTTCCTACTGCAATAAATTGGTCTTTGTCAGAAATAAGACTTTTTGAAATCTCAATCCCTTTTTGTGTTGAGATTTGTCCAATCACTCTTACACCGGCAATCTGTAAATCACTTTTCAGGTATTTTTCAAGACTCTTTTGTGATTCATCTAGTTGAATCTGTACAGTACCGGGAACAGTTTGTGAAATAGAAACGGTTTCTTTTTGTAAATCAGCAGTGGTAATTTTAGCCTGAACCGTTTCCTGTTTTGTGATTTCATTGCTGTCATCACTACAGCTGCTAAGTGTTAATACCGATAATACGGCCATAAGTTTAAAGGCAGTAACTAATTTTTTCATAATATTTTAATTTAGGTTGTGTGTAGTAAATATAATTAAATGACAGGTAATTCTCAAAGTTTTGAATTAATTATTTGTTAATTTGATGGTAATTGGTGTTTTATAGGGTGATTTGTGAAAAATATAAGAGGAGAAAGATGATAGATAATAGACCGGTAGGAAAAAATTGGAGACAAGGGTAGACAAGGGAAAGGTACACCAACCTTAAACCTTAAACCTTAAACTTTCTCTGTCCAAAATCTTAAAATTTGTTTAAATTTTTAGTTTACGGCAAATAAATGTATAATCTTTTGTAATTTTACAGCATGGAATTAAGCATTGGAGAAATGGCATTGATTGCAGTAGCAATCGTTGTATTATTCGGTCCGGATAAACTGCCTCAGATTGCGCGTGACTTAGGCGCAGGCGTTAGAAAAATGCGTGGTGCAGTGGAAGATATCAAAACTGAGATCATGAAGGAAACAGATAACCCTGTTTCTGAAATTAAACGTGAAATTGAGAAAGTAAAAGATGCTGCCAAGGATTTTAATCCAATGAAGGATATTGAAAAAGATATTCTTACAGAACCTGCTTCTACAACTCAGGAACCTCCCAAACCAAAGCCCGCCGATGATGAAACTTACGAAGGGCCTGTAAGCAGATAATGTATGGAGGAAATTATTCAGGAAGATAAGCAGGTATTCCTATACCTTAATAATTTGGGCGATCCGGCCTTTGATCAGTTTTGGATGCTGATATCCAGCACATGGATTTGGGTGCCGCTTTATATTATATTCCTTTATTTTTTATACAAAAATTACAAACTAAAATCTTTAGTTTTTATCATTATATTTTTAGCGCTTGGGGCAACAGTTTCAGACCAGCTGGCAAGCGTATTCAAATATGGAGTGGCAAGGCTGAGACCATGCCATGATCCTAGTTTGGAGCATTATATGAGAATTGTGAAATGTGGTGGGCAGTATGGATTTTATTCCGCGCATGCATCCAATACATTCTTTTTAGCCTCCTTTTTAAGTATTTTGCTTAAAAATAAACTTAAATGGTTTCCTTATGCTATATTTGTATGGGCTATAGTGGTTTCCTACAGCCGAATATATTTAGGAGTGCATTTTCCAATTGATATTTTGGTGGGAGCGTTTGTTGGATCTTTATTGGGAGTGATATTTGGTGCACTCGCCAGAAAAGTAATCAACAAACAAAATATAACTTCATGAAAAAATCTTTATTAGTTTTAGCTTCCCTTAGTTTCTCATTAAATGTCTTTGCTCAGGATAAAAAAATGGCTGAGGAATGTTTTAAAAAAGCTGATTATAAATGTGCTGAAGAGCAATATTCCAAACTGGCAGAAAAAGAACAGATCCGAAAAATTCAATCAGAATATTATAACTATCTCGGAACATCGCAAAGAAGATTAGGAAAGACCAATCTTGCTTTTAAGTCGTATGACATGGCTTTGAAAACCAATCCAATGTCTGTTGCTGTCTATGAAAATCTTTCTTCACTCTACAGCCAGAAAGGAGATAAGAAAAAAGCATTGGAATATATTGAAAGCGGGCTTAAGGTGAATGACAAAAGCGCTGATTTATATCTTACCCGTTCCAAGATCTATGAAGTTCAGGACAAAAAAGATTTGGCTAAAGCAGATCTTAATCATATCCTGACCTTTGCACCGGATAATATCTTTGCCAAGACAGGATTAGCCAATCTCAAAAAAAATAACGGTGAGCTGGATGATGCATTGAAGGATTATAACAAACTTATTGCAGAAAAACCGGAATCATTATTATATAGCGGAAGGGCAGATGTTTATTCCAGAATGAAAAAAAACAAAGAAGCTCTTGCAGACGTTAATAAAGCAATTTCTATTGATCCGAAATTTGCCCAGGCCTATGTAACAAAAGCAATGATTTTATTCAATACAGCTAAACCAAAAGAAGCCTGCGAAAATCTGGATAAAGCTGTTAATTTAGGCTATGAAAAAGCGGTATTAGCTGAATATTACGCTAAATGTGTTAAAAAGTAATATTCATCCCATTACAATACTTTTTAAAAGGATTGTTTTTTATATTGAAATCATTATAATCATCAATAAAAAACAGCTGAAGATAATTTTACAATCAGATTCAGCTGTTTTTATTCATATAAAAAATAGACATGTTAAATGTTGTTCTTGTAGAGCCCGAAATTCCAAATAATACAGGAAATATCGGACGTTTATGTGTGGGTACGGAATCTAAACTGCACTTGATTCATCCCTTTGGATTTGTAATTAATGATAAAAACCTGAAGCGGTCCGGGTTGGATTATTGGGTACATCTTGATGTTACAGAATATGCCAATATAGAAGAATGGATAAGCAGCGTTCCTGATCCGTCCCGTGTTTTCTTAATGAGTTCCCATGCCGAGAAATCATATCTTGAAAATGACTTTCAGGATGGCGACTGGCTTGTTTTCGGGAAAGAAAGCGTTGGATTGAGTAAAGAGGTTCTGAATCAGTTTGAAAACCATTTAACCATTCCGATGTCTAAACTGATCCGAAGTTTTAATATTGCCAATTCTGTAGCTTTTGTGATAGGAGAGGCCAAAAGACAGATCGGTTTAAAAGGATAAGCCGGTTCCTTACAGTTTGAAAAATAAGTGACTTTTAATCATTATGATAAGGCTTTCCCTGGAGGATCTGATCTGCACGGTAAAGCTGTTCCACAATAAAAAGACGGATCATCTGATGGGTAAAAGTCATTTTAGATAACGACATCTTTTCATTGGCCCTGTTATACATATCTTCTGAAAAACCATAAGCACCTCCAATCAGAATATGTACTTTTTTAACGGAAGAATTCATCCATGTATCAATTTTCTGTGAAAATTCACGGCTTGTAAACTGTTTTCCCTTTTCGTCCAGGATAACAACAAGATCATTTTTATCAATATGATTAAGGAAAAGCTTGGCTTCCTCTTTTTTAAGAAGATCCGATGAAAGGTTCTTAGCATTTTTAACATCAGGAATCTCAGTGATTTCAAAATTCCAGTGTTTAGGAAGGCGGTTAAGATAGTAATTAATCAGGGATGTAATTTCCTTATCATCCGTTTTGCCGATACAAAGTAAACTGATTCGCATTGTAAGAAGTTTCAGGCGGCAAAGATAAGATTTTATGTCTAAGGTTTAAAGTTTGCAGTTCGATGTTTGGGATTCTGTGTCATTTAAAATCACAAATCTACTTGTGAATTTTTCTGTTTCACGTTTATTCTCTATTAAGTTTACAGGTCCTTTTCTTTCATTTATTTAATTTAATTCCCCTACCTTTGTAAAAAGACAAGCAAATAGATGGGTATAAAAGTTCCTAATTTTATCCTGAAGGTTCAGGCATTTTTTGATGACATCCATATTCCTGTTCTGGGAATATCACTTTGGCAGATGTTTCAGATCTATATCTCCGGGATCTTTAAAGGGAAGATAGGACGAAAAGCGGCTGCTATTTCCTGGAGCTTTACCATAAGTTTATTCCCTTTTATCCTGTTCCTGCTTTCCGTACTGCCTTATATGCCGCATTATGATAAGTTGCAGTTCTATATTTTTGATGTGCTGATGCACAATGTTTTCCCATCCAATATGGAAGGAGATGTAAGAGGTTATATTGAAACCAATATCATCCCCAATATGAAAGGAATCAGTAATCTGACAATCGTTCTGGCGCTCATTTTTGCCACAAACGGTACTTTTTCCCTGATTAACGGATTTAATGAAAATACAGAAGAAAAGCTGAGTGATGTAAAGGAATTTATCCTTTCGTTCTTTATCACAATTGGCTTTATTACCATTGTATTTTTAACGCTTTTCGGAGTCTATTATGTAGAGGTTGTAATGAAGCTTTTTACCCCTGCTTATGATGTAAGCTGGCTGGTAGATAATCTTTCCAGTATTATTGGTTTCGTTTCTTTTCCGCTGTTTTATTTTATCCTTTTAACCTTATTTTACTGGCTGGGAACGGTAAAGATTACAAGATTCAGACAGGCGGTTCCGGGAGCAATTCTTACCACAGTATTATTTGTGCTTACCACCTATATTTTTGCGATCTATGTGAAAGATATAGCCCGCTACAACGTTCTTTACGGATCTATTGGAAGCATGATCCTGCTGATGGTTTGGGTGAATGTGAATGTTTACCTTTTACTTTTCGGAAATGAGCTGAATATGGCGATCAGAAAGCTTAGAATAGAAAAGCTGCTGTCCGATGAAATTCAGAAGGAAACCGTTAACTACTATACTCCTGTTACAGAGCCGGATTTTGAAAGCGATGAAGAGCATCGTAGAAAGCTGGAAGACCAGAAAAAGAATTAATCTTCTTCCGGTTCCATATTTTCTTTAGAACTTACACTTAAGATGGTGAATCCTAGAATTGCTGCAATAAAAGAAGCTATCAGAATGGCGAATTTAGCTTCATCCTGAATTATAACTTCTCCTTTAAATGATAATAAGGCGATAAAAATAGACATTGTAAATCCGATTCCTGCCAAAAGACCAACACCAATCATCTGGGTCCAGTTGCTGTTTTGAGGTAAAGAACTAAGCTTTAATTTAATGGCAATTAAAGAGAATAAGTTAATTCCAATGAGCTTCCCAAGAACCAATCCGCAGATAATTCCCAATCCTAAAGTACTTGTAACCCCTGCTACCATTTCACTTGAAAAAGTAATATTGGTATTGGTTAAAGCAAAAATAGGCATAATCAAAAAGCTGACAGGAATATGAAGCTGGTGTTCCAGTTTTTCCAATGGTGAAATTTCTACATTTGACGCATTGGTAGGAATTGAAAAGGCCAGTAAAACACCTGCTATAGTGGCGTGAATTCCGGAATGATGCAGGAAATACCATAAAAACAATCCGGGAATAATGTAAAATATTGTTTTGGTAACTTTTAAAAAGTTTAAGATAAACAGCAGGGCTGTCACTCCAAAAGAGAGTAGAAGATAGCTCCAGTGGATCTGGTCTGTATAAAAAATAGCAATCACCAGGATCGCTCCAAGATCATCTACAATAGCCAATGCAGCCAGAAATATCTTGATTGAATTAGGGATTTTCTTCCCCAGCATTGAAATAATAGCCAAAGAAAAAGCAATATCTGTTGCCATCGGAATTCCCCAGCCATTGCTATATTCCGTCCCTGAGTTGAAAATACTGTAAATAATCGCGGGTACCAGCATTCCGCCTACCGCTGCAAAAATGGGCAGTGAGGCATTCTTAAAAGAAGAAAGTTCACCCTCTACAAGCTCTCTTTTAATTTCCAATCCTACCAAAAGGAAGAATATGGCCATCAGACCATCATTGATCCAGATACTCACAGGATAGTTCAAGTCAAACAGATGAGTTCCAACCTCTTTGTCTAAGAAGTTCTGAAAACTTCCGGCAAGAGAAGAATTGGCAATAACTAATGAAATAAGCACACAGAAAATAAGAATGATTCCTGAGGCCTGGCTGTTGTTGAAAAATTTTTTAAAATAAAGTGATAAATTCATGTTTATGATTGTAGTCGTCTCACTCTTGAGACTCCATTAATACTCTTGAGCTTTTTGAAGGTTTCCTCCAATTGCCCCTTATTCTTGACTTCAAGATTAATGTTTCCTGTGAAAACTCCGTTGTTGGATTCAATAGACATACTTTTCATATCCATTCCCATGCTTCCGCTGATGACGGTTGTAATATCGTTAATCATACCCATTCTGTCAAGACCTTCAATTTCGATTTTTACTCTGTTTTTGAAGCTTTCAGCATTTACCCATTTGGCTGGAATGACACGGTAGTCATATTGTGCCCTAAGATTAATGGCGTTCGGACAGTTATCGCTGTGTACCTTGATTCCATCAGAAATGGTAATGAATCCAAAGATTTTGTCTCCTGGAATTACCGTACAGCATTTTGCATAGCTATAATTCAGTTTTTCCTCATCTTTTCCAAAAACGATCATGTCAAGGTTTTGCTCTTTCGGCTCCTCGAAGTGAACATTTTTAGATGGAGACTTTCTGAATCTGGAAAGTAAGTTGTTGAATACGTTTTTACTTTCAATATATTTTCTTAAGCTGCTTGCATCCAGTTCATTGCTCTGGAATTTAAGGAAAAGTTCCTGGGACGATTTTAAATTAAAGAACTTTTGCAGTTTATTGATCTCTTCATCATTGAAATTGATTTTAGCATGACGAAGCTTTCTTTGTAAAATTTCTTTTCCTTCATCTACCAGCTGATTTTTCTGGGAGTTAAGGTAGCTTTTAATCTTGGATTTCGCTTTAGAAGTTACTACAAACTCCAGCCAATCCGATTTAGGCTTCTGATTCTGAGACGAAAGAATATCCACCTGATCTCCGTTTTGAAGCACATAGGAAATAGGAACCAGCTTTCCGTTAATTTTAGCACCCAGACACTTCATTCCCAGATCGGAGTGAACCGAAAAGGCAAAATCCAGCGCTGTTGCATTGGTCGGAAGGATCTTAATTTCTCCTTTTGGAGTAAATACAAACACTTCTTTTGAATAAAGATTCAGTTTGATATTATCTAAAAGCTCAGAGGTAGAAAGGTTTTGCTGCTGTTCAAGTACCTCACGGATCTCTGTAACCCATTTTTCAAAATTACGGTCATCGGAACTTTGTTTGTAGCCTTCTTTGTATTTGTAATGTGCTGCAACCCCTTTTTCAGCAATCTCATCCATTCGTTCCGAACGGATCTGTACTTCAATCCATTTTTTGTCAGGACCAAGAACGGTTAGATGTAAGCTTTCGTATCCTGTAGAACGGGGTTGGGTAATCCAGTCACGCATTCTTGAAGGGTTACTGTGGTAAACATCCGTAACAATGGAGTAAATCTTCCATGCCAGGAATTTTTCGTTCTTGGCATCCGACTTATAAATGATTCTGATGGCATAGTTGTCAAAAACTTCTTCAAAGGAAACCCCTTGCTTCAGCATTTTTCTGTAAATGGAAGAAATAGCCTTTGCACGGCCTTTGATGGTGAAATTTAAGCCCTCTTCCTTCAATCGCTCAGAAACCTCCGTTTTGAATTCCTCAATATACCTTTCACGGCTTTCTTTAGCCAATTCCAACTTCTCCGTGATTTCATTGTATACCTCAGGATTATTGTATTTCAAGGAAAGGTCTTCCAGCTCGGATTTGATATTATACAACCCCAGACGGTGAGCCATAGGAGCATAGATGTAAACCGTTTCTGAAGCAATTTTTTTCTGCTTGTCCGGAGCCATGCTTTCCAGCGTCCGCATATTGTGAAGACGGTCTGCTATTTTGATCAGAATTACTCTGAAATCTTCAGACAACGTCAACAATAGTTTTCTATAGTTTTCTGACTGCACAGAGATATTCTGATGATTCATGATGGATATTTTGGTTAATCCATTCACGATACTGGCGATTTTTTCGCCAAAGATTTTTTTCAGATCCTCGTAAGTATAGTCGGAATCTTCAATCACATCATGCAGCAACGCACAGGCAATGGAAGTAGCTCCCAGACCTATTTCCGTCGCTACAATTTTGGCTACAGCGATAGGGTGGTAGATGTATGGCTCCCCAGACTTTCTCCTTTGGTCTTTATGTGCATCCAATGCAATATCGAATGCTTTCCGGATAAGTTTGTTATTTTCCTCATCCAGTGTTCTGTATGTATTAGAAATCAGATCCTTATATCTTGCAAGGATCTCTTTGTTCTCTTGTTCTAAATCGTAACTCATTTGTGCAGATGCCTATAATTAGACGAAAATACGAAAATTTTTGCTTTTTTCAAACATAAAAAATCCGTAGCACGCACTACGGATTTCCGGTTATTTAGTTTTATATTGATTTAGAATTTTACCTCTGAATTCATACCGTCACTTGCGGTTTTAATTTTAATATCAGGGCTGTTGTGGATTTCGGCTCTGTTTCTGGCATCAATGTACTTTTTAATTGTATCATAATTAGCCTGATCGATGCTCATATTTTCGAATAAATAAGTTTTAATAACAGCATTTTGCATGAAAATGTTCCGGGCACTATCTGCCTGGCTACTGTCCTTTACCGCCACACTCGCCAGGTATTGGGAGCCGTTACCTGCTTCACTGTTAAGGTATACAATGTAATCAGAACTAGGAATTCCTGAATTTTCCAGATCACTCTCAAGCTTTTTGTAATCGCTATGGTGCTCAAATAGCCCAGCTAATATATTTGACATAATTAATGGGTTTTAAAGTTGTGATTAAAGTTAATGAAAATTTTCTTATTTTTTTGATATAAATACAATAAAATTTATCTATTAATATTTTATCTATAATATAATGTTAAAATATTTGAAAATATCTATTGAACATGCGTTTGGTTTTGTAGATTTATTAATTTTTTTGATAATTCTCAGGAATAATAAGGATTTATAAAACCTTCTGATAAAAGCAACTGTGAAATTTTTTTGCTATTTAACTCTAATTTTTTGATTTGGATTAATTTATTGCTCACACAGATTTAATAATTTCCGGATATATTTTGTGTTCTGTTATTTCTGAACGAAGCAAAGCGAAGAACCTCTTGGATTTCTTGATATCTATGCTTAAACTTGCAAATATTCTTTAACGCAAAGGTTTTAAAGTATACTTGTGTTATATTTTAGTGAGCAAAGGAGGGAGTCAAGTCAATGCAATTGATTCTTTCTAAGCGTGAATATTCTGATGTTCCTCCTGCTTCATAAGCGACTTGTAGCCTCTTGTTTCCTACAGTATATCTCCGTAGTTATAACACAATCATCTGCATAATCTGTGAAATTTGCGAGAGTTTTTTGAATTATACTTAATGATAAAAAAAGAAGAGATCATTTCACAAGGAAATGATCTCTTTATTATATGATTTGAAATTCAATTAGATTCTTTCGTTTTTAATTTCATCTACAATTTCAGGGTTCAGTAAAGTGCTGATGTCTCCAAAGTTACTGAAGTCTCCTTCTGCAATTTTTCTAAGGATTCTACGCATGATCTTACCGGAACGTGTTTTCGGAAGCCCTGAAACGAACTGTATCTTATCCAGTTTGGCGATAGGCCCAATCTGGTCGGAAATCAGCTGATTGATTTCTTTCTTTAGATTTTCCTTATCGCGGCTTTCCCCGGTTTCTTTAAGCATTACATATCCATATAAAGCATTTCCTTTAATGTCATGAGGGTAGCCTACGATAGCGGACTCTGCAACAGCAGGGTGTTGGTTAATACTGTCTTCAATAGGTGCGGTTCCCAGATTATGTCCGGAAACGATGATAACGTCATCTACACGACCTGTAATTCTGTAATAACCCACTTCGTCTCTTAAAGCACCGTCACCCGTGAAATATTTTCCAGGGAAAGCAGTAAAGTAGGTTTCTTTATATCTTTGGTGGTCGCCCCAGATAGTTCTTGCGATTCCCGGCCATGGAAAACGGATACACAGGTTTCCGGTTACCTGGTTTCCTGTGATTTCATTACGTTTATCGTCCATGAGAACAGGTTGAATACCCGGTAAAGGAAGAGTAGCGTAAGTAGGCTTGGTAGGGGTAACGAAAGGAAGTGGTGAAATCATAATTCCTCCTGTTTCAGTTTGCCACCAGGTATCAACAATCGGGCATTTTTTCTTTCCGACATGATCGTTAAACCAATGCCATGCTTCATCATTGATAGGCTCTCCTACAGAACCGATCACTTTTAAAGAACTCAAATCATGTTTGTCTACCCATTCTGCACTTTCTTTAGCTAAAGAACGGATAGCTGTAGGCGCAGTATAAAACTGGGTGATCTTATGTTTCTCAATCACTTCCCAGAAACGGTCCGGTTCAGGATAGGTAGGAACGCCTTCAAAAATCACTGTAGTGGCTCCGTTCAATAATGGGCCGTAAAGAATGTAAGAGTGACCGGTGATCCAGCCAATATCTGCAGTACACCAATAAATATCGTTTTCCTTATAATTAAATACATTTTTAAAGGTATAGGCTGTATATACCATGTATCCGGCGCAGGTATGAAGCATTCCTTTAGGTTTTCCTGTAGATCCGGAAGTGTAAAGGATGAAAAGAGGATCTTCAGAATCCATAATCACCGTTACGAAATCAGGTGAAGCTTTTTCATACAGGTCAGCCAACCAGTAATCTCTTCCTTCTTTCATTTTGATTTCGTTGTGGGTTCTTTTAACAACCAGCACTTTTTCAACGGTTGGAGTCTTTTCCAGTGCTTCATCAACAATGCTTTTCAGGTCCAGAAGTTTGCTTCCTCTGTAGCTGCCATCGGATGTGATAACCATTTTTGCTTCACAGTCATTCACTCTTGAAGATACAGCAGAAGCAGAGAATCCGGCAAAAATAACGGAATGAACAGCTCCCAATTTAGCACAAGCCAGCATGGTAACGGCAAGTTCCGGGATCATTGGAAGATAAATACATACTCTGTCTCCCTTTTCAATGCCCATATCTCTTAAAACATTGGCTGTTTTATTGACGCGGGTATATAATTCGTTGTAGGAAATATGCTGCGCTTCTTCTTTGGGATCGTTAGGTTCCCAGATGATGGCTGTTTTTTCTCCTCTTATGGCAAGATGTCTATCCAAACAGTTTTTGGTTATATTGAGCTTGGCATTTTTGAACCATTCGATTTTAGCTTCATTCATGTCATACTTAACCACCTTGCTCCATCGCTGATACCATACAAAGTTCTGATCGGCTACTTTATCCCAGAATTTCTTCGGATTTTTGATAGACTTTTTATAATCTTCAAAATATTGTGGTAAATCTTCTATTAAGTAATTTCTCATATCCCTTTTGTTTTTTGAAATTTGAATTGTATTGATATTTGTTTTTGACTTTAAGTTATTGGAGTAATTTAAATCAAAATGATATTTAAATATATGTTTAATTTTTTGGTTAAGCCCTATATTCAAGGATCTTTTCCTGGATTTCTTCTATAATTTTTTCATCATCAATCGTAGATGGAATCTGAAAATCTTTTCCGTCCAGTAATGTTCTGATAAGCTTTCTTAAGATTTTTCCGGACCTTGTTTTAGGTAAACGTTTGACAACCATTGCGTTTTTCAGAAAGGCTACGGCGCCAATCTTTTCGCGGACCATTTGGATGATGTTCTTTTCCAGTTCTTCCTCGGTAATGATGGCTCCATTTTTTAAAACAACAGTTGCAAAAGGAATCTGGCCTTTTAAATCATCGTCAATTCCTACCACTGCGCATTCTGCAACATCTGGATGTGAGGAAACGATTTCTTCCATTTCTGAGGTGGAAAGCCGGTGTCCGGCAACGTTGATTACATCATCCACTCTTCCTGTGATAAAAATATAGCCGTCTTCATCCTGTATAGCACCGTCTCCTGAGAAATAATATCCTTTGTATTGTGATAAATAGCTATTCTCAAAGCGTTCGTAATCCTTCCATATTCCCAGCATTGCGCCTGGTGGGAGAGGAAGTTTTATCACTAAATATCCTTCATGATGTGGATCTAGTTCAAGCCCGTTTTCATCAAATATTTTAATATCATATCCTGGAATAGGTTTTCCTGCGGAGGCCCTTTTGATTTTATAATTCTCGTCAAAAGTTAATAATCCAAGCATCGGCCATCCGGATTCTGTCTGCCACCAGTGATCGATAGCCGGAACACCAATATGTTCAGCAAACCAATCCAGAGTGGCAACATCACATCGCTCACCGGCAAGGAATTGTTTCTTGAAGTGTGTCAGATCATATTTTTTAACCAATTCACCATTAGGATCCTCTTTTTTGATAGCCCGGATGGCTGTAGGAGCAGTAAACATAACGGAAACCTTATATTCTGATATGATTCTCCAGAAAGTTCCTGCGTCAGGGGTCATAATAGGTTTTCCTTCAAAGACAATCGTTGTATTTCTGTTGAGGAGTGGTCCATAAACGGAATAGCTGTGTCCTACAGCCCATCCAAAATCCGATGCTGCCCAATAGGTTTCTCCAGGTTCTACACCATAGATATATTTCATGGAGAACTTTAATGCTGTAGCGTATCCACCGGTATCCCGAACAATTCCTTTAGGTTTCCCTGTGGTTCCGGAGGTGTAAAGCAGGTAAAGTGGGTGAGTGGATTCTACAGGTACACAATCAGCGGGCGCTGATTTTTGAACCAATTCTTCATAATCAATCAACCCATCAAACATTTCATCCTGATTATCTACTAATTTCCTGTTGTAGACGATAATGTTATCTACTTTATCCTGAGCCAGTTCAATGGCTTTTTCTACCAAAGGGAGGTAAGGGATTCTTTTAGCAATTTCTATTCCTGCAGTGGCTGTGATTAAGACTTTAGGCTTACAGTCGTCAATTCTTACCACTAGTTCGTGGGGAGCAAATCCGCCGAAAACCACATTGTGAATAACACCAATTCTTGCACAGGCAAGCATGGCAAAAAGAGTCTGAGGAATCATAGGCATATAAATAACTGCTGTGTCTCCCTTTTTTAATCCTAAAGAAATTAATCCGCCTGCTAATTTTGAAATCTCCTCTTTAGCCTCATTGAAGGTGTAAATTTTCTTCTGGCCTGTTACGGGGGAATCATATACAATGGCATTCTGGTCTCCAAAACCATCTTCAATATGTCTATCAATGCACAAATAGCACATATTCAGTTTTCCATCAGCAAACCACTGTGGATAGCCGTTGGCGTCATTTGAAAGAATTTGTTGCGGGAATTCAAACCATTGTATGGCTTCAGCTTGTTCTTTCCAGAAGGCTTCTTTGTTTTCTATGCTTTGTTTAAATAAAATATCAGTATTCATGTCAATAGTGTGTTTGGTTTTTTATCCTTGTCAAGGTTTTAAACCTTGACAAGGATTTTCTTTAAAACATTTCTTCAATCTGCTGCATCAGTTTTTTTATAGAATAAGGCTTTGTTACATAGGCATCAGCGCCCATTTCAAGCCCTTTTTCAATATCTCTCGGATTGTTTTTTGCACTCAGAAAGATCACTTTTGTATTTTTAAGTCTGTCATCCTGTTTGATGAGGTCTAAAGTGCTGTATCCGTCAAGGTTCGGCATCATGATATCAAGTAGGATAACGTCCGGAACCATTGTTTTTAAAAACTCAAGAACTTCTGTTCCGTCACGGGCGATATAGACATCGTAGCCGTTCTTTTTAAAGCTGTATTCCAGCGACATTAATATTTTGTGTTCGTCATCGGCAATGATTATCTTTTTCATAAATGCTTTTTAAAGGTGTTCAACTTCATTTTTAATCTCGTTTATTATTCTGTCAGGAAGGGTGATGGTAAACGTTACCCCGAGTCCGCTGTTTTCTGCTTTGATACTTCCTTTGTGGGCTTGTATAATCTTTTTTGAAATGGCAAGTCCAAGTCCGCTTCCTGTAGGTTTTAAAATATTCTGGTTCTTGGATTGGTAAAACTTGTCAAAAATCATTTCCAGATCTTCTTCAGGAATATGTTTCCCGGTATTGAAAATGGTAATAACCAATTGATTTTCCTTTTCAAATAATTTGGTCTGTATTGTTCCTTGTTCATCCGTAAATTTTAAGGCATTCCCCCAAATATTCTGGAGAAGCTGGATCATCCTGGCCTCATCATATTCAAAGATAACCCGGTTCAGGAGATTAACTTCGCTTAAATGGATGTTTTTCTGCTGTATCAGATGCAGAATAGGGTTTAATGCTTTTTTATAAGTGTCAAGAATATTATTTTGTTGAATATTCAAAGAAATCTCCCCATGCTGAAGCTTATCAAGATAAAGAATGTCGTTGATGATCTCACTTAACCGGTCAGATTCTGTGATGATATTGTTCAGGAACTCCTGTTTAATTTCAAAAGGAATGTCATCATCGTCAGCCAGGATTTCCCCGGCTGAACGGATTGCTGTTATTGGTGTTCTTAGTTCATGAGCAACAGAATCCAGGAAGTCATCCTTTTGACGGTCTTTTACGATCAGGTTTTCATTGGCGGTTCTAAGATCGTCAGATAGTTTCTGTAATTCTTCAGACTGTTCTGTAAGTTTTTTATTTAGGCTGATATTTTCTTTAGATTCTTCAAGAATGTTCAGAACTTCCTTCAGAGATATTTTATCTTCCTTGGTTACGCCTTCAATAAGAATTTTAGCAGAAGCTGTTCCTATTCTTCCTGCCAGAAGGTTTTCTGAAAATTTAATGAATCTTGAATCGGCAGTTTCTGTTTTAGAGTCGATATTATATTTTAAATTGAAAATTCTCAACGCCTGTTCAGTCTTGTTTTTACCTAAAAATCTTTCCAGGATATTCTGAATATCCGAAATATAGGCAGTTCCTCTCCAGATAAAAGCATTTTCGTGGTTCTGGATGTATTTGTCAATATCTACATAGAGTTCAGCGAAGTTTCTCTCGCGGTAATTTCCTTTGGTGCTTACGGAGATAATCGTAAACAAACCTGTATTTACCAGAATCGACCAGAAAAAAATCTGTGGAATTCTTCCCAGATAAGAAATTGTGAAGAAATTGAAAGAGTTGTACATATCTCTTAAAACCCCTTTGAATTCCTGATTGTAAGAAAAATAATACTGAGGGATAATCAATCCGAAATAACAGATCGCTAATCCGGCTGCCAATCCAATTACAGCGCCTTTATAACTTCCTCTTCTCCAGAATATAGCTCCAAAAAATGCAGGTGCCAATTGTGCAATTACCACAAACGAGATTAATCCTACGGAATCCAGCGATATTTTTAAAATAAAATATTTATAGAACACAAAAGCCATGATGATCAAAGCGAAGATGCTGAATTTTCTTATATTGGTGATGCTTCTTGTATTTTGTGTTTCATTTTCAGATTTCAGTTTTCCAAGCAAGCCGTAAGGAATGATGAGGTTGTTGGAAAGCATGATGGATAAAGTAATGGCAGAAATAATAATCATAGAAATGCATGAGCTCAATCCGCCAAGAAAAACCAAAACGGTGATTAAAGTATTATCAAAATGCTGTGGAATTAAAATAGAATAGAACTCCGGATTTACTTTTTCACCATCAAAAATCAATCTTCCGCCCCAAGCAATCGGGAAAATGAATATGGTGAAGATCAATAGATAAAGCGGAAAAAACCAGATTGCCGTTCTGATGTGCTTTTCCTGTCTGTTTTCAACGATAGCTGTGTGGAATTGTCGGGGTAATATGCAGATAGCTGTTGCTGAAATCATACATAAGACCATCCAATTCATCGCACCTTCAACGCCATTAAACGTATTTTTTTCTTTA
>NZ_MAYF01000318.1 GCF_001684955.1 Chryseobacterium contaminans
CATTCTTACCCGAAGGCTCTCCGGTTCAAGAATAGTAGCATAATCTGCAAACGTGATTACCCAGCGAGGAAATCCATCGTTGATCCATTCTGTTTCAAAAGTCAGCTCCATCCCATGATCGGTTTCTATTTCTTCAACCAGGCCATAGTATTTTTTAGAATTAACAAGATGTGCCATTATTTTTTTATCTACCAAAAGTTTGGCTTTAACTTTATTTCCTTGTGACTTTCTGTAATCATTAATCTGTCCGTATTCCTGCAAAAAAGGAGTCTGCGTTTTGAAAATCTGCAAAATTCGGTCTACTCTAAACTGTCTGAAATCTTTTCTCAGTGTACAGTAGGCCATGATATACCAGAAATTGAATTCAAAGAAAATCCCAACGGCTTCAATGGTTCTGTTGGTTACTCTTGAATCTACTGTTTGATATTCAATATTCAGCTGTGTTTTCTCAGCAATACTCTCCAGAATAATAGGAATTACATTCTTTAATGAGTCTTCCTCTTTCTGCTGACTATGGAAATTAAAAACATCAATCTGCTTTTCAATATTCTGGATCAGATTTTTATCTGAATACCTCAACACAGAACGAACCTTTTCCATCGCCGTCTGATAATGACCTCCCAAACTCTGATGAGAGAACTTCTGCATCAGCTTTTCGGCAGTAATAAAACTCAGAACCTCTTCTTTAGTAAACATCACCGGTGGCAGCTTATAGCCATCCATCAACGAATAGCCATTCCCGGCTTCCCCTATGATTGGAATACCTGCATTTTCCAGCGTTTTTACATCCCGGTAAATGGTTCTTACACTCACATCAAATTTTTCAGCCAGATCCTGAGCCCTTACTACAGGTTTAGACTGCAGCTGAGTAAGAATGGCCGTTACGCGGTCGAGTTTTTTTAAATAATGATCATTCATATTGCTATAGCAAAGCTAAAATTCTTTTTTGAAGTACAGTTTATAAATGTAGAAGGTTTTTCATTAATTTTAATTTTCACAAAACAAATCAGTTTTATGCATCACTCCCGTTTTATTCAAGCTATTGAAAAAATTTTGATCCCGGAAGAATCTGTAATGAAAGAACTATTGACCCACCTGGAATCTAAAACTTACAGAAAGGGAGATTTTTTATTAAAAGCAGATGAAACCTGCAAATATTTTTATTTTATTGAAAAAGGGTTAGTTAAACTGTTTTTTGACAATGGGGATAAAGATTTTATTATGACCTTTTTTGCTGAAAATGCTTTTTTTGCTGAGCTGAGCGGCTTTCTTACGGGTAAGCCGTCAAAATATATGATTGTAGCCTTAGAGCACACTGAAGTTCTTCGTATTCATAGAGACATTATTATGGAATTATGCAAAAAGTATCACACTGCCGAAACTCTTTTCAGTAAGCTCTATTCAAAAGCCCCTGTCAATATGATGGGAAGAATTAGTGAGATGTTAGAAGACGACGGGAAAAAACGATATTATAATTTCATGAAACAGAATCCAGGGCTTATCCAGCGTATCAGTCTTGGTGATCTTGCTGACTATATTGGAATCACTCAGGTTTCTTTAAGCCGAATCAGGGCACAAAGACTTTAAAAGGATGCTGGAAGAAGGAAGTTATAAAGACTGAATATATCATCTACCTAATAGTAACTTCTACCCTCCAGATTCAAAAATCTTTCTATATATTATTTATCATTTGTAAAAAAAAACTGAAATATTCTCTTCTACATTTGTCACATAATTAATCAAAAAAAACAAATATTATGTCACAAAAAATCAATGCATTCGCAATCGGAAGCAAAGCTGTAAATGCACTTAATAACATGGGAGTTCAGGTACAGAACTCTTCATTGGACAATCAATTTTTAGAACTGCTTTATTTTCGGGTTTCTCAAATGAACGGATGTGCTTTTTGCCTGGATATGCATTCTAAAGAACTCAGAGCAAAAGGTGAAACGGAACAAAGAATATATCTGGTAAGTGCATGGCGGGAATGTTCATTTTATACAGATAAAGAAAAAGCCGGGTTACTTTGGGCTGAAAGCTTAACAGCTTTAAACGGCAAGGAAATCCCTGATGCTATTTATTCTCATGTAAGTCATCATTTTTCTGAAACTGAAATGGTAGATTTAACGATGGCAATCATTACAATTAATAGCTACAACAGAATAAATATTGCTTTCGGAGCAAATGTCGGAGCTTATCAGGTTCCTGAAAAAGTACATTAAATAATGTTTATGAGATAAAAAAACTCAGCTTAATGAGCTGAGGTTTTTTATTTTAATTTTCTTTAAAAGTATTCACCAGTTTATCGAGATTTAAACTTCGTGCTGAGGCATCAAAAATTTCATGGTAGGTACCTTCCTTGTTGTAAAGCTCATCATGAGTACCATTCTCTACCACTCTTCCTTTCTTCATCACATAGATCGTATCCGAATCCAGGATCTGAGATAATGAATGGGAAATAATGATAACAGTTCTGCCCTCTTTGATGGCATCCAGAGAATTTTTGATCTGTTCTGTGGCAATGGCATCCAGACTTGCTGTAGGTTCATCCAGGAATATGATTGGTGGATTTTTCAGAAACAGTCTTGCAATGGCAATTCTTTGTTGTTGTCCTCCTGAAAGCTGAGTAGCATCATGCTGATAGCCGGTAGGAAGATCCATGATCTGATCGTGAAGATATGCTTTTTTAGCAGCTTCCTGAATTTCCTCAAAGCTGGCATTCATATCACCATATCGAATATTGTCTTCAATGCTTCCCTGAAAAATATGGTTTTTCTGAAGAACCAATCCAAGATCGCTTCTCAGAAATGTATTATCATATTCATTTAAATTCACTCCGTCCAGCAGAATTTCTCCGGAATCCGGCAGATAAAACTTGCACAGAAGGTTAATGATTGTTGATTTTCCGGCTCCGCTTAACCCTACCAATGCAGTTGTTTTCCCATTTTCAATTTTCATGGAAACATCATGTAAAGCCTGTGTCCCGTTTGGATAAGTAAAGTTTATATTTTTAAGCTCAAAAGTTCCTTTGATTTTCTTCTCCACGAAATTTCCGTTCGGTTCTGTTTCATTATCGGCATTAAGAATATCAAAATACCCTTCTGCATAGATCATAGCATCATTCATATCATCATAAATCCTGTGCAACTGACGGATGGGTGCTGAAACGTTGTTGAACAGCATAATATGAAGCATAATCGCTCCAATGGTCATCTGCTGATCAAGTACAAGATATACTGTAAGAAGAATAATCAGTACCACTCCAAACTGTTCAATGAAAGTCTTTAATCCATCATAAATAAAGTTAGTCCTTCTTGTGAACATCTGGCTTTCCATCAGCTGCATCTGGAGATCATACTGTTTTTTGCCTTCAAATTTTTCACGGACAAAACTTTTAATCACCATAATAGAATTCACCAGATTCAAAAGACCTGAAGTTTTCTTCTCTCGCTGGTTTCTGAGCTGCCGGCGAACTCCGCTTAATTTTTTTGCCTGTAGAGAGCTTATGTAAAAATAGATCGGAACAATAATCGTAGAAACCAATCCTACATACACATTCTGCATATACATAATGATGAGTGCAATGATGGCATTGGAAAAAAGAGGAAGAATATCAATGAAAAAATTCTGGACAAGTTTTGTTAAGCTTTCAATTCCGCGGTCAATCCTTATCTGTAATTTTCCGGATTCATGGTTTTCATCGTTAAAGTAAGCTACGCGGTAGGTTAAGATTTTATCAATGGCAGACTGGGCCAGCACAGAACTTACATTGATCCTGATTTTTTCCCCATAAAATTTCTGCCCAAAGTTGATAAAAATATTCAGCAATTCTTTTCCCAATAAAATAATGGAAATGATGATAAGGATATGAATGCCCTCTGTCATAGGATGCGGAAGATGAGTAAGTTTCGTAACCTCATCTACGGTATATTTAAGGACAATCGGGTTCACCTGTGCTGCCAATGCTCCAAGAAAAGTAAGAAACAGTGTTCCATAAATCATTAATCGGTAAGGTCTTATAAATGGAACAAGCTGTTGATAAATCCCGAATAAAGTAACTGTTCTGTTGAAGGGTTTTGCCATAGGAATTATTTAAACTGAAAAACGTACCGTTTCGAAAAGAAAAGGTACGTCTTTATTATTATTTTTAACTATTAATTGTTTAAATTTTATCCTTCATACATATACGTTGTAAGATAATGAAGCTCCGGCTGGCTTACTTTTTTAGAATCAGCCTCTGCCTGTTCCAGAGAATATTGTGAATTAATTTCCTTTTTCTGGAAAACAAATGAATTATTTGCATTTTTATCCACTACTTCGTTAAAGATATGCTCAATCTCTGAATTGGCTAATGAAGCAAAACTGATATCTTCAAAACCATACATCAATCTAAGATCATCATATTCTTTGAAGTTTTCATCTACAAACCCTTGAAGCTGAGCTTTTGAATCAAAGTTACCCGCCCAGATATTGTAGGCATATTTTTTCTTCTTTGGTTTATCTAAAATGCTTTGATATACGAAGTTTTCTCCAAGATAAGCTTCTCTTACCTGTGGATCATTCGCTAAGTCTTCCGGAAGACCTTCTTTAAGGATCTTTCCTTCAAACATAATATACGTTTTGTTGGTAATGGCAAGGGTCTGCTGCACGTTGTGATCGGTAATCAGAATCCCGATATTTTTATCTACAAGACTTCTTACGATCTTTTGAATATCTTCTACTGCAATAGGGTCTACCCCCGCAAAAGGTTCATCCAGAAGGATAAAGTTTGGACTTGTAGCTAGACAGCGGGCAATCTCAGTTCTACGCCTCTCTCCTCCGGAAAGAAGGTCTCCCCTGTTTTTACGAACATGCTGTAAAGAAAACTCCTCGATCAGTTCATCACATTTGATCTGCTGTTCACGTTTGGAAAGTTTTGTAAGCTGCAATACCCCCATGATGTTTTCCTCTACAGACAGTTTTCTGAAAACGGAAGCTTCCTGCGCCAGATATCCGATTCCTTTTTGGGCTCTTCGGTACATGGCATCCGTAGTAATCTCCTGTTTATCCAGAAAGATTTTCCCTGAGGTAGGCTTAACCAACCCTACGATCATATAAAACGATGTAGTTTTTCCTGCTCCGTTGGGACCAAGCAAACCAACAATTTCTCCCTGCTGAACCTGTACAGAAACGCCTTTTACAACTTTTTTAGGACCGTATTCTTTGATTAAGTTTTCTCCGCGTAAAATCATAGGGCAAATATATCAAAAATATCAACTCAGTTGATATCAAGATAAGCTTTGTTTATCCAAAACTCTAAACCTATTCACGCTATGATTATGTAACTTTTACTGATTTTAAACTACTTATTCCAAAAAATATCAATCAATTACAAATACTAAGAAATGGAAAATTACGGTTACACAAAGAATGATAATACAGGAAACCAACAACAGACGAATATTCCTTACCGTTCAGAAAAAAAACTTCCTGCAGCTCTATTGGGGATTCTTGTAGGCTGGCTGGCTTTAAATAAGTTTTATCTTGGGTATACTAAAGAAGGAATTATCCAATTGGTACTGAACATAGTTACCTGTGGTGTTGCTTCTATTATTCCTTTTATTGAAGGTATCATTTATCTTTGTATGGATGACAGACAGTTTGATGACACTTATGTTCATGGAAGAAAACCTTGGTTATAATTAAATATCAAAACTATGTGATATATTTTATTAAATTAGAGTAACTAATTAATAAAAATATTCACCATGAAAAAATTAACAAAAAAAGATTTAAAACAAATCAAAGGAGGTTATTATTATACCTATCCTGATAAAAATGGAAACTGCTTTCCGGGATGGTATCTATGTCCAGCAAAAATTTGTCTTCTAGACCATCCCGACAATCCAATACGTCCTGAAGATCCTTTTTGTCAAAGAACTTAATAAAAATCACTTCCAAGTAAGTCATAAAAAGCGGCCTCAGTGAGACCGCTTTTTTATTTTTTCAAATTAATCAGTATAAATTTTAATTGATTTTTTTTAATCATCTTTACTCCCCATACACAATGAAGTGTTTTGTTTTCTTAATGATTCTTTTCTTTTTCATTATTTCAACTGTAAATGTACTCTTGTAAAAACTATCTTTTAAAAGGGTAAACCTTTTTTCATCTACAGCAAATACATTAGCATTAAGTTTGTACAGGTCAGTTTTCCATGTCGGATATTCTACATCCATTTCCCAGGATGCCCTGTTTATATATTTTCCGTTGATAACGTCTAGAAGAGGAGATCCTGGTAGAAAAATAATATTCGGATACTCTTTTTCTAAATTTTTTGCTTCTATAATGTATTCATATTCTTTTTCAGACATTAATAATCCGGAAACAGCAGGAATATCTTTTGTTAATACATGGCGGGAAGATAATATACTCTCAGAAAAATAAGGATATTTCAATCTTAACAGGAAAAATGCACTTAATGAAATTAACCATAACCCCAAAAAGAAACGATTTTTATCCTCCAGAAACTTAATCATCAGAATGAATACAAAGAAGGTAGGAATATTGGCTCCCCATGATATTGTAGAGGCCCAACCTAAAAATAATAAAAAGAATACTTCTCTCTCATCTGGAGAATATTTAAAAAACAGGATAATTAAAAATAAAAATAAGGTGTTAATCCCCACATACATTCCATTATTCAATAACGGATAAAGAATAAGAACAGGGAACAGGATTAATACAATATATTCAAAGATTTCCTTCTTAATCTTAACGAAATAAATAGCAACTAAACAACCGAGCAGAAGTGCAGACTGCCATTTGCTTTTGAACAAATAGGGAGCAATACTGCTATCATAAAAACTTGATGCTATTGAAGTATTAAAAACAAAATTCCAGAATGAAACAAAATTTTCGATAATGTGATACTGAAAAACAGCAAAAATCAGTAATAAAAGTGAGGCTCCGGATAGGACAACATCCTTTTTATTCAATGTTCGATTGATAAACAGATCTTTACATACAAAAAGAAATACGCCAAAACTGAAAACAAAAAAAGACTGTTTGGTGAGTGCTGTTATTCCTAAAAAAACCAATGTACTCAACAGCCATTTTCTCTTATAAAAATAAAGTGAGACTGCTCCGAAAAATATACCGTCTACAGTATGCCATGGCATAATGGGAAATGTCTGTATAAAACAAATCACGAAAAGAAAACTGATCTCATATCTGATTTTATTAAAAAGTAGTTTTTGAAAAATCAGCGTAGTGGCGAAACATTGGATAACAAATAATACCCTGCATATCAGAATAAAATATGCTGAAGTAGAAGGAATCCATTTAAGCAGACAATCCCAAAATATCAAGGTAAAAAAAGGACGGATATAATCAAAATCCTTATACATTTCCTGTCCTTGCTGTAACCTTCCTATCATGGAAGGAATAAACCCCTGGTCAAATTGATCTACACTATAAACACATATAAAGCAAAGATATATTACAGACAAAATTACCAATACATATTGCAAAGGTTTTCTATAATACTCTTTAAAAGTGATATTCATTGACTTTAAAATATTTAATCCGGAAACACAAAAAGAGATTAAAATCCAGATTGAAAAAGTATTTATTTTGTATTGTTTTCAGTCTAAAATTCAAAAGAAACTGATAAAAATCCCTCATATTGAGTGTTAAAACCCTATGCAATGATAATAAAATTTAATAATAGAGTCAATAGCTGTTTCAAAAAGCCAGTAATAAGCAGTAACAATAAACATTTCAAAAACTCTTATTTACCAATCATAAAAAAATAGACTGCCTTAATGACAGTCTATATATAAATGTATTTGAAGTTCTTTTATTTATTCAAAATCATTGCCGCTTCTTTAGCAAAATAAGTGAAGATCATATCTGCACCTGCCCTTTTGAAACATGTAAGATTTTCAATAATGGTTTTATCATTATCCAGCCAACCGTTCTGAACTGCTGCTTTCACCATTGCATATTCTCCACTTACGTTATAAACAGCAATCGGAAGATCAATCGCTTCTCGTACTTTGGAAACGATGTCCAGATAAGGAAGTCCCGGTTTAATCATAATAATATCCGCTCCTTCATCAATATCTTTAAATACTTCGTTCAACGCTTCACGAGAGTTGTGGAAGTCCATCTGATATGTTTTTTTATCTTTCGGAATTTCAACATTTTCTTTTGGAGCACTGTCTAAAGCACTTCTGAAAGGTCCGTAGAAAGAACTCGCATATTTTGCAGCGTAGCTTACGATACCCACATCTGTAAATCCGCTTTGTTCCAATGCTTCACGAATTACCTGTACTCTGCCATCCATCATATCGCTTGGTGCCACAAGGTCTGCCCCTGCTTCGGCATGAGATACTGACATTTTAGCCAATGCCTCATTGGTAGCATCATTTAAGATTTTTCCGTTTTCGATAATCCCGTCATGCCCATAAATGGAATAAGGATCTAAAGCAACATCCGGCATTACCACCATCCCCGGAACAGCATCTTTAATTGCTTTGATGGTATTCTGCATCAATCCGTTTTTGTTCCAAGCTTCTTTTCCTGTATTATCTTTCAGGTTTTCAGATACCTTCATGTACAAATTGACAGCTTTTACGCCTAAAGAAAATAATTCCTTACATTCTTTTACTGTTAAATCTATGCTTCGCCTGAAAATTCCCGGCATCGACGGGATCGGTTCCTGCATGTTTTCGCCCTCCATTACGAAGATCGGCATTACAAAATCATCAGTTGTAAGCACATTTTCTCTTACCAAACTTCTGATAGATTCATTAACTCTAAGTCTTCTATTTCTTGAATGTATCATTTTGGAATACTTTTTGAATAAGTTTCTACAAATTTACTATAAGTTATACAAAAAACTATTGTATAAAATTGTAGATTTTTTTATATTTGTTATATATATTCGAGAAATTATAAGTTTGATGAAAAAATTTTTACTTTTATTTTTATTTGTAGGCACTTTTGTTGGATTTTCCAACAATTTACAAGCTCAGCTTAGAGAGCCGGGTTCCATCGCTCAGAAAGCAGATGATGGGGTTTTGCTTGCCTATCCAAATCCTGCAAAGGATTTCCTTATTATTAAGGCAAAAGATTCTTCTTTAAGAATCAAAAGTGTGACCTTTTATTCTATTTTGGGTATGCAGGTTGCCAATTATACAGTCAATATGAATTCCGGAGAGATTAATATTGAAAAATTAAAACCCGGAAAATATCTGATCCGTTATATTTTGAGCGACAACACACAAAAAGTTACTCAAATCGTGAAACAATAAATTAAGATCCTGATAATCATCAGGATTTTTTCTTTTATACCAATCTCGTTTAATATTTCCGTAACTTTAAGCACTTTTTTCTACTAATTGTAAAAAAATAACTTAATGCTAAAAGCTGAACATATTAAAAAGACCTATAATGCCGGAAAAAAGGTCGCACTGGATGATTTCAGCATCCATGTTCCTAAAGGAAGTATCTACGGACTTTTAGGGCCCAACGGGGCCGGAAAAACCTCATTCATCCGTATCATTAACCAAATTACCCAGGCTGACTCCGGAGAGATCCTAATTAATGGACAAAAGCTGAATCCAAGCCATATTAAAGACATCGGTTATATGCCTGAAGAAAGAGGGTTATATAAAAATATGAGTGTTGGCGATCAGATCCTGTATTTTGGGGAACTGAAAGGAATGAGTAAAAATGATGCCCTGAATGAAGCAAAAAAATGGTTTGAAAAACTGAATATTGATCAATGGTGGAAGAAAAAACTTTCTGAACTATCTAAAGGGATGGCCCAAAAGATACAGTTTGTAGTAACCGTACTTCACAGGCCTCATCTTTTAATCCTTGATGAACCTTTCTCAGGTTTCGATCCTGTAAATGCTAACCTAATCAAAGACCAGATCATTGATCTTAAAAACAACGGAACCACCATCATTCTTTCTACCCACAGAATGGAAAGTGTAGAAGAAATGTGTGATTATGTGGCATTGATTAACAACTCCAAGAAGATTATTGATGGTAGGGTTTTCGATGTAAGGGAAAAATTTAAGAAAAATATTTTTGGAATTACCCTTTCTGAAGTAAACAACGAACAGCTGGAAAGCTTCAGAAATAAATATGAGATCTTCAACTTCTCCAATGAAAACAGCCTGGTTTCTTTTGACCTGAAAAATGAAGCAGATCAGAATAACATCCTTCTTGATCTTGTGCATGTAGGAAAAGTAAGATCATTTGACGAAAGAATCCCTAGTATGAATGAGGTATTTATTAATGCCGTAAGTAACCATTCTTAATTTTATGAAAAATATTTTTTTAATTACAAAGAGGGAGTTTCTTACACAGGTTAAGAAAAAATCCTTTATCATATTGACTTTATTGGCCCCTGTTATGATTATTGCTTTTGGTGCAGTGATCGGATTAATGTTTAAAGCCAATGAATCACACAGTATTATTGAGGTTGTAGACAAGAGTGGATTATTCACTAACCAACTTCAATCCAATGATAAGCTGAATTATGTATTTGTTTCTGCAGCGGATGAAAAGTCTAAAATCAATAATTTAAAAGGAAATGAATCCCTGGACGGAATCCTAATTTTACCTGAATTAAAAGGCCAGAATTACGAAGAACTTGAAACAGGAGCAAGATTGGTTATCAACAGTAAAATGGGGTTTGATACCAAGCAAAAAATCATTTCTGATATTACCAATGTTGTTAAAAAGGAAAAAATAAAACAATTAGGCATTCAGGAAACCCAACTGAATGATCTTGATAAGAGTTTCAGTCTGAAAACAATTAATGTAGCAGATAACAACAAGGAAGATTCTGACCTTACTTTTGGCGTTAAATCTGGACTTAGCATGGTTTTGATGTATGTTACCTTCATGTTCATCATTATTTATGGAGTAAGGGTAATGCGAAGTGTTCTTGAGGAAAAAAACAACCGTGTTGTGGAGATCATTATTTCTTCGGTAAAACCTTTTGAACTGATGATGGGTAAAATTCTTGGGGTGACAATGGTTGCACTTACCCAGTTTCTGATCTGGATCACCATGTCTGTGATTGGAGCCTTGGTTTTAAACACAGGATTTTCTCCCCTTCAACAGAATGTTCCGGGTGCTAACGAGCAAATTGCAAGTAAACTGGATATGACACAGCTTGCGACCCAGATTTCCCATAGTTTATTGGAACTGAATTTCCCACTGATTATTTTTGTATTCATTGTTTTCTTTCTTTTAGGATATATTTTCTACAGCTCTATTTATGCCGCTATTGGTTCTGCAGTAGATAATGAAACGGAAACCCAGCAGTTCACTTTATTTGCAATCTTACCATTAACTCTGGGAATGTATGGAAGCTTCTCATTAATGAATAACCCTGACGGTCCAATGGGCTTCTGGTTATCTATTATTCCATTCACTTCACCGGTGGCCATGATTGCCAGAATACCATTCGGAGTTCCGGCATGGCAGATTGCTTTATCTATAGTACTGTTACTGGCAACAACTGTCTTTATGATATTTCTTGCCGGAAAAATTTACCGTGTGGGAATTTTGATGTACGGAAATAAAGCTACTTTAAAAGAGCTTTGGAAGTGGATTAAAGGCTAGTTCAAAAAGCTAAAAATAAAACTTAAAAAGGGCAAATTTGCAGATCTGTGAATTTGCTCTTTTTCTTTTTATAAAATCATTTCTTCTCAATTACTGAGTATAGAGAGATATTTAAATTTGACGCAAAGTTTTAGCATCCTTATGTATACATTTTAAGGAAGCAAAGATGGAATCAATTGCATTGATTCTTTTTAAGCGGAAGAATAATCTCATAGTTTCATCATTGGTTTATCACAATTCTTAGTACTATGAAGATATACCAATAATAATCTTCCGGCATTTTTAAATCGAAAAAAATCCCGGAAATTACTTTCCGGGATTTTATATGGATATTCTGAATAAAATAATTTATTTGAATATATAGCTTAAGGTAAGAGCTATTACCTGTTCAGACTTTTTCTTATCAGTCCCTTTGACTTCTTTTTTAAGGCCAGGATAAGTATCTCCAAGACCTAAGTCATATTTTACAGCTATTTCAAGTTGTCTTTTATAGCTATATCCTACTCCTAAACCTATTCCCCAGTTAAAGCTGTTTGCTTTTCCATTCACCCCTGAAGGCTGTGAAGGATCAGTAACATCCGGATCATAGTAAGGTCTTTTTGCAGGAACATCCTTAACATTTTGGCTTAGCAAAAAGTTAAATCTAGGTCCCAATAATCCAAAGAATTCAGATTCTGCTTCCGAAAAGTACCCTTTAAAATAAAGTGGTACGCTTAGATAGTTATTAGCATATACTGCGTTATAACCATCAACATTCTTGGCATCACTATCTTTACCTGTCTCTCCTGCACCATAGTATAGAACTTCTGGCTGGATAAAAAACTGGTTTGCCTTTCCTACGGGAATTAAAGCCAAAGCTCCACCCTGAAAGGTGTATCTTGGGCCTGAAGGATTATGGGCATTAGATACTCTGGAATAGTTTAATCCTGCTGTAACCCCGAATCTTGTATTCTTCCACTGCACTTGTGCAAAGGATAAAGCAGAAAGGGCTAAAGCTGAGGTTAATAAAAGTTTTTTCATATTGTTTGGTTTTATATTATCCTAGAACTTTCGCTACAGTAGCACCGATATCAGCAGGAGAATCAACAACGTTGATACCATTCTCTCTCATGATCTCCATTTTTGCCTGAGCAGTATCTTCTGCACCACCTACGATGGCACCAGCGTGTCCCATTGTTCTTCCTTTTGGAGCTGTTTGTCCAGCGATAAATCCTACAACCGGCTTAGTAGATCCACTAGCTTTGTACCATCTGGCAGCCTCAGCTTCTAATCCACCACCAATTTCACCAATCATTACAACCGCTTCAGTTTCAGGATCGTTAATGAATAATTCCAAAGCTTCTCTTGTAGTAGTTCCGATAATTGGGTCACCACCGATACCGATAGCTGTAGAAATACCGTAACCTGCTCTTACTACCTGATCAGCAGCTTCGTAAGTAAGGGTACCTGATTTTGAAACGATACCTACTTTACCTTTTTTGAAAACGAAACCTGGCATAATACCAATTTTAGCTTCTTCAGAAGTAATGATTCCAGGGCAGTTTGGTCCGATTAATCTGCAGTCTCTGTCAGCGATATAAGATTTTACTTTTACCATATCAGCTACAGGAATACCTTCAGTAATACATACAATTACTTTGATCCCTGCTTCAGCAGCTTCCATGATAGCGTCTGCTGCAAATGCCGGTGGTACGAAAATAATACTTACGTTTGCTCCTGCTTTTTCAACAGCGTCAGCTACTGTGTTGAATACCGGCTTTCCTAGGTGCTCGCTTCCTCCTTTTCCTGGAGTAACACCACCTACTACGTTAGTTCCGTATTCAATCATCTGGCTAGCATGGAAAGTACCTTCGTTCCCTGTAAATCCTTGTACAATTACTTTAGAATCTTTGTTTACTAAAATTGACATTTTATTGTTGTTTTAATTTATTTATTATTTTATTAATGCTCACAAATTTACTCAAATTTCTTTGATTTTAGACAAAACCTTTGGAATTGTTTATTTGAGATTTCTCAGTTTTACTTCTTTTTTCAGGTAAGTCTTGAAATCTTCAGCAAACATTCCGATATAGGTTCCTTTTTCAAGGTCTCTGTTCACTCCGGTTTTTCCCAAAAGTACGGATCCGCTCTCAATTGTATTTCCGGAAGCAATACCCACCTGTCCCCATAAGGTTACTTCATCTCCAATCACGCAGCAACCGGCAATTCCAACCTGAGAGGCTATTAAACATCTCTTTCCGATGATTGTATCATGTCCTATCTGAATCTGATTATCCAGAACAGAACCTTCTCCAATCACTGTAGAATCTGTAACTCCCCTGTCAATAGTACATCCATTTCCTATTTCCACATTATTTTCAATCACTACATTTCCTACAGAAATCAGGCGGTCAAAATTCCCGTTTAGTTTTCTGTAATAGAAAGCATCCCCTCCTAATACGGTATTGGATTGAATGATTACATTATCACCGATGACGGTTCTGTCACCAATCACTACATTTGGGAAAATTAAAGTATTTTTTCCAATTTTCACATTATTCCCGATTACTGCAGAGGAGTGGATTTTTGTGCCCTCTCCAATTTCAACATCGTGAAGTTGTTCTGTAAAATTGTAAATTCTTGTAAAGTGAGTATTGATCTTATTAAAGTCTCTGAAAGGGTCATCAGAAACCAAGAGTGCCTTGCCTTCTGGGCAATCTACTTCTTTATCAATCAAAATAATGGTAGCAGCAGAATTTAGTGCCTTATCATAATATTTGGGATGGTTCACAAAAACGATATCACCAGGTTTTACCATATGAATTTCATTGGTTCCCAATACTTCAAAATCTTCCGGGCCAACAAATTTTGAGCCTATCAAATCTGCAATCGTTTTAAGCTTTTGCGGAGAATGGAATCTCATAACAATAGATTTTCTTATAAAACAAAATTCGGACTGCTAATGCAAACCGAATTTATGTAAATTTTATTTATTCTTTTACTCTTTCTAAGTAGCTACCGTCTTCAGTACTTACTTTAATTCTGTCTCCCGGTTCAATGAACAAAGGAACCATTACTCTTGCTCCTGTTTCAACGATTGCGTTTTTAAGAGCGTTGGTTGCAGTATTTCCTTTTACACCCGGATCAGCTTCAATAACATCCAGATATACAGATTGTGGAAGTTCAGCAGAAAGTGGAGTTTCATCAGCTTCTTTTAAAATGATGGTTACTTCTTCACCAGCTTTCATAAACTGAGCGTTTTCAATCATTTCTTTATTAATATATAACTGAGAAAAATCTTCGTTATTCATGAAGTGGAATCCGTTTTCATCATCATAAAGATACTGGAACTTTCTAGTGATTACTTTTACTTCATCAATTTTGTGTCCTGCAGAAAAAGTGTTATCAATTACTTTCCCGTTAGTTACTGACTTTAATTTTGTTCTTACGAAAGCAGGTCCTTTTCCTGGTTTTACGTGAAGGAACTCAATTACTTTATAAATATCATTGCTATACTCGATGCAAAGCCCTTTTTTGATATCGTTACTTGTTGCCATTAAATATATATATTATCTTTTTACTTAGTTTTTAGTTGCTTTCTTTACTTGTTCCGTATCCTTTCACAATACCTCTTGGAGAGTTTTGGATAAACTGAAGAATTTCATCTCTTTCAGCAGTAGGCAACATTTCTTTTTCGATGTAAGTTAACGCCTGGGAAACGTTCATTTTCATCTGGAAAATAGCTCTGTAGATCTTTTGAATTTCGAAAATCTTTTCATTGGAAAAACCTCTTCTTCTTAAACCAACAGAATTAATTCCTGCATAGGAAATTGGATCTCTTGCTACTTTAACATAAGGTGGAATATCTTTTCTGATTAATGATCCTCCTGATATCATCGTATGTTTTCCAATTTTACCAAACTGCTGTACTGCCGATAAACCTCCCATTACGGTAAAGTCACCGATTTCTACATGCCCTGCAATACCACATCCATTGGCGATAATCACATTATCACCTATAATGCAGTCATGAGCAACATGGGAAGTGGCCATGATAAGGCAGTTGCTTCCTACTTTTGTATATCCTAACGCCTTTGTTCCTCTATTTACTGTTACACATTCTCTTAGTGTTGTATTGTCTCCAATAATAGTCTGTGTATCTTCGCCATCGAACTTTAAGTCCTGAGGAATTGCAGAAATTACAGTACCGGGAAAAATCTTACAATCTTTTCCAATTCTGGCTCCATCCATGATGGTAACATTGGGACCAATCCATGTTCCTTCTCCTATTTCTACGTCCCCTGCAATTGTAGTAAAAGGTTCTACAACTACATTTTTGCTGATTTTCGCACGTTTATCTACGGCTGCTAATTGATGAATCATTTAATCAACTTTATTTTTTGCAACTTGAGCCATAAGCTCTGCTTCTACTGCCACTGTATCTCCAACATATCCGTATCCCTGCATGTGTACAATACCTCTTCTGATAGGCTCTATCAATTCAATTTTGAAGATAAGGGTATCTCCCGGAATTACTTTTCTCTTGAATTTTACTTTATCAATCTTGATAAAATAAGTAGAATAGTTTTCAGGATCCGGAACGCTTGCCAATACAAGAATACCTCCTGTTTGAGCTAATGCTTCCACCTGAAGAACTCCCGGCATTACAGGCTCTTTCGGAAAATGCCCTACGAAGAAAGGCTCGTTCATTGTTACATTCTTCAATCCTACCACGTGAGAATCTGAAAGTTCAAGAACTTTATCAATTAATAAGAACGGAGGTCTGTGAGGCATAAGCTTCATAATTCCGTTGATATCAAATACCGGTTCTTTTGTTAAATCAAAATCCGGAACGTTTTTCTTTTTCTGCAATTTCCACTGACGATTTAATTTTTTCGCAAACTGAGTATTTACGAAATGTCCTGGTTTGTTGGCAATAACTTTACCTTTAATTTTCACTCCTGCCAACGCTAAATCACCAATTACATCAAGTAATTTATGTCTTGCAGCTTCGTTAGGGTAATTAAGGTTAAGATTGTCCAGAATACCGTTTGGTCTGATGGATACGTTATCCTTTCCAAAGGCTTTTTTCAATTTTTCTGTAGTTTCCGGAGTAAGATCCTTGTCTACATAAACGATCGCGTTGGAGATATCTCCTCCTTTGATCAATCCGTGATCTAAAAGCATCTCCAATTCATGTAAGAAGCTGAATGTTCTTGCAGAAGAGATTTCGTCTTTAAATTCGGAAATATTTTTAAGGGTAGCATTTTGGGTTCCTAATACTTTAGTTCCAAAATCTACCATAGTAGTTACTTCGTAAGTATCTGAAGGAATAATGGTGATTTCTGAACCTGTAGCCGGATCACTGTAGGTAAGAACTTCTTTCACTACCAGATATTCTCTGGCAACATTCTGGTCTACTACTCCTACACTTTCGATAGCTTCTACAAAATATTTTGAAGATCCATCTAAAATAGGAGGCTCGGAAGCGTCCATTTCCAATATTGCATTGTCAATATCACAACCTACCAAAGCTGCTAAAAGGTGCTCACAGGTAGTGATTTTTACGCCAAGCTTTTCTAATGTTGTACCTCTTTCTGTTGCTACTACATAATTAACATCAGCTTCAACCTGAGGATGTCCCTCTAAATCGGTTCTTACAAATACAAATCCCGTATTTTCCTTTGCGGGTTTGATGGTAAGTTTTACTTCTTTACCAGTATGAAGGCCTATTCCAGAAAGTGTTACCTCTTCCTGAAGCGTTTTTTGCATATCACTCATTAGTATTATCTTTTGAGTTATTCTCAAGATTATTTATTCTGTTGACTATTCCAGGTAAATTTCTGAAATGAACATAGCTTCTTAAATAGTCATTGTAGCTGATTGCCGGTGAACCATATAAGGTCTCTCTATCGTTAACACTAGAATTCACACCACTCTGAGCCTGAATTTTAACCTGGTTTCCGATTTTGATATGTCCTACAACTCCTACCTGGCCTCCAATTTGATTCCAGTCTCCGATAGTAGTAGATCCTGCAATTCCTGCTTGTGCTGCAATGACATTATTCTGACCAATTTTCACATTGTGTGCAATCTGGATCAGATTATCAATTTTTGTTCCTTTTCCTATAATGGTAGAACCAATGGTTGCTCTGTCTATACTACAGTTTGAACCAATTTCTACATCATCTTCAATGATTACGTTTCCAAGCTGCGGAATCTTTTTGAATCCTTCAGCTGTAGGCTGAAAGCCAAAACCATCGCCTCCTACCACTGTATTAGAATGAATAACACAATTATCTCCAATGATACAGTAATCGTAAATTCTGGCTCCACTGTCTATTTTACAGTTTTTACCAATTTTTACTCCTTTACCAATATATACATGTGGATAAATTTGTGACCCTTCACCGATCTTAGCTTTTTCAGAAACATAGGTAAATGCTCCTATATAAACTTGATCACCTATCACAGCTGAATCATGGATGGACGATCCATCTTCTATACCTTCTTTTCGTCCTCTCATCTCCTGATATAAGTTCATCAGGATCTGAAAAGATAAATAGGCATCTTTTACTACAATTAAGGTTGGGTTATAACTATTTTTATTCAGAAGTTTTTCCGAAACAATGATTACGGAGCATTTTGAGGTATCTAAAAAATGAGAAAACCGATCTTGTGCTATAAAAGAAAGATGTCCTGATTCCCCATTTTCAATTGGAGAAACCCCTGTAATAAGTGCATTCTCATCACCTATTATTTTTCCGTCAATAAAACTTGCAATTTGCGAAGCTGTGAATTCCATATTCTGCAAAGATAAGAAATTCTATAATTTGCAAACATTTTTTGGTTTCAGATCGTAAATTTTAATATTATTTAAGAATCTAAACGGGAAATATCTCTTGGAAACATAAGGATATATCGAGTTGTTTTATTGACCATCAACCCCGATAAAAGCTGATCTTCCGACTCATGAAGCTTCATTCTCTTACCATTTTTCTGCAATAAATAAATCGGTTGCTTTTCCGTATCGTAAGGTAAAAGCTTTCTTTTAATTTCATGAACCAATTCTTTTCCGTTATCAATTCCAAAAAATTCATTGGTAATTTTTATTTTTTCTTCAACAATCTTCTGGTCAAAAGGATGTGATGAAATAATAGTCTTCGGAAGGTTTCTCTGAATAACACTTTTACACCAATACGACAGCACAAAATCATTAGAATTCTGCCATTCTTTCATAGCCTGGATCACGTCATTATCATCTAACTTGGTGAATCTTTCTATATCTTCATCCGTTGCAGTACTCTTTCCACGGTATAGAAAATATTTCAGATTTTCCGTTGCCGGAAGTTCAATCCCCTGAGAGATAAGATATTTTGCCCTTTCTAAAATCTTTACCAACAGAAATTCTGCCAATGCAGATGTTTTATGATAATATACCTGCCAGTACATGAACATTCTGGCCGTTAAAAAGTTTTCTATAGAGTAAATTCCTTTTGCATCAATTACCAGTTCACCTTCTTCACATACATTCATCATGGAAATAATTCTCTGGGTGTTAATATTTCCTTCCGATACTCCTGTAAAAAAGCTGTCTCTTTTCAAATAATCCAACCTATCAACATCCAACTGGGATGAGATCAGCTGATTAAAGAACTTTCTATGGTATTTTCCCTGGAACATTTCAATGGCCATGGATAACTGACCGTTAAATTCTTCGTTCAGCTTATTCATCAGCAATAAAGAAAGCTTTTCGTGATGCCAGTCGTCCATCAGCATATTTTCCAGAGCATGAGAAAATGGTCCGTGCCCTATATCATGCATTAAAATAGCCAACATTGCGCCTTTTTCCTCTTCTTCGGAAATCTTAACCCCTTTCTGCTTTAAAGTTTCCAAAGCTGTAAACATCAGGTGCATGGCTCCCAAGGCATGATGAAACCTGGTATGGGTTGCCCCGGGAAAAATCAGATTCAAGAGACCTGTTTGCCCGATCCTTCTTAATCTTTGAAAATAAGGATGTTCAATAATATCAAATAAAATTTCATGAGGAATTTTGATAAATCCATGAACAGGATCGTTGATAATTTTAAGCTTATTCTGCATTGGAACGTCTATATGAGTAAACAAAGTTAGGGATTTTAATTTTGAGAGAGGATTAAATTAGTATTAAAAGGCTGGACGCTGGAAGAGAGTGGATGGAAGTTTATTATGTATAAAAATAATCAAGCCTTTTATTAATTTTTAATAATAAATCCAAAGTAATTCCCAGTTACCCGCCACAAATAATTCATCAAAAAACCTTTGCAGTTCTTGTATTAATCACTTATCTTTGAGAAAAACCCAATTCTTTTTGATGAGAAAATATTCTCTTTTTATTTTTCTATTCTTAAGTCTGCATCTTTCCGCACAGATCTTATCTGAAAATCAAAAACTGGAATCCCTGTGCAGAGTTTGGGGATTTTTAAAATATTATCATCCTGAGGTAGCCAAAGGCAATCTGAATTGGGATCAGCAATTGTTCAAAAAGATCAATGAGCTAGACAGGATCAATGATAAAACAGCATTGAATAATTTATATTCTAATTGGATTGCAAGCCTTGGTAAAGTTAATGAATGTTCAGAATGTTCACAGGAAACCGATAAAACTTACTTTCTGAAAAACTTTGATCTGAGTTGGATAGACAATTCTGACATCTTTACTCCATCCTTTTCTCAAAAACTTCATTACATTGAAAACAACAGGAATATTATCAACCATCATTATATAGGAAAAGGAGGAAGAAAAATATTTTTCAGGAATGAAAGCTCTTATGGACCAACTTTCACTTCCAAACAGATCAGCTTATTAGAATTATTCCGATATTGGAATTACGTAGAGTATTTTTTCCCTTATAAATATGAAACGGATCAAAACTGGAATGATGTTCTTACGGAAATGCTTCCCAAATTTCTCAATATTAATAATGATAAAGATTACCAGCTGACTTTAGCTGAACTGGTAGCAAAAACTGATGATTCACACGCCTTCATTTCCTCACCGCTAATTAGTCTTCATTTGTATGGAAACAGAAAGCTTCCTGTAGAATATTCTTATGCAGAAGGAAAGTTGGTCATTACAAAGATTCATGACAACCGGTTTCATGAGAAAACACCATTCAATATTGGTGATGTTATTTATGATGTGAACGGAAAAACAATTCCGCAAACGGTTAACAGCCTTGGAAAATATGTTCCTGCTTCTAACTCGTGGGGAAAAGTGAATAAGATAAAAAGTAAACTTCTTTTCAGTAATAATGATTCGCTTTCTGTTAAGTTAGAAAGAAACGGACAGAATATGGAGGTAACTGCTAAAACTTATTTTGTGAAGGATATTATTGTAAAGAAATCACCCATACCTCAAAGATGGAAATTTCTGGATGCAGAAAAGAAAATAGGTTATGTTAATATGGGAATCCTTGCTAAAGATGAGGTAAATGAAATGTACAGAAATCTGAAGTTCTCGGAATCTATCATTTTTGATCTTAGAAATTACCCCAAGCTTACCATCATCCCTTTAAGTGAATTACTGCTTCCACAGGCTACTGTTTATTATCAGTTTAATTTCCCGGAAACCACCTATCCCGGAAAATTTTATAGCAGGAAGAACAATATTGGCAGAAAAAATCCCGATTACTATAAAGGAAATGTCATCGTGTTGGTAGACGAGAACACCCAAAGTCAGGCGGAAACTACCACCATGATGTTTAAACAACACCCAAAGTCCAAAATAATTGGCAGCAATACTTCCGGAGCTAACGGAGATATTATCAGGTTTAAAATTGCAGACTTAGATACTTGCTTTACTGGCCTTGGGGCTTATTATCCGGATGGAAGGGAAACCCAAAGAATCGGAATCATTCCGGATATCCTTATAAAACCTACTGTAGAAGGAATAAAAAATGAAAAAGATGAAGTTTTGGAAAGGGCCTTGATGTATATAAAAAATAAGAATTGAAACCTA
>NZ_MAYF01000319.1 GCF_001684955.1 Chryseobacterium contaminans
CATCAAAAGCATACGCTGAAATTTCTGAAACATTCTCCGAATTTTCAGTTTCAATTCTCACCATCCATTCATATTTTTGAATAAGCATATCTGAATAATCTGAAACGCTTTTCAAAGATGGAAACTCATTATATTCCTCTCCACTATGTTTTCTGTATACCAACATTTTCAATGCTCCAGGAATTTCTTTTGCCTGAAAATTTCCTGCCAGTTTTGCTTCGAAATTTTTCCCAGGCTGCTCAATAGTCACGGAAACTTTACCGCCCGGCTGAATGCAAACCTTCAGATCTGCACTTTTGCTCTTATTTTCTAAAGATAGCCTTGTATTCAGCTGATAGAACTTTTTTTCATCAACCGAAAAGTATTTAACTGATAAAGAATCTGGTAAAAGGTCATCTTGGCTCCAAAAATAGGCAGAATCAGGTCCTTTTGAAAAAATCAGTTTTGGAGAATCAAAATGTAAAGTGTTTTTGGAATGATTAAAAGTATTGATAAAAACTGCATCAATGATCTTCAGCATATTTGCTTTTTCATCTGTTGAATTAGGCTCCGAGCTTATGATCTTTGCTGACCAGCTGACTTTATCAAATTCTTTTTTTCTAAATAAAGCCATTCCATAAAGAAAAGCCAGTACGATAACAACGCCTGCCAGACAAAAATTCAGATAATCTATGACCGTTTTCTTCATACTCTTAATGTTGATAAGCTCTCCCTAAAGCCCCTAAGTAAGACAATGCAACAAATGCCAAAAGGGAGATGATGACAATAAAAAAAGTAAAATACCTGAATGCTTTTTTATACCTGGATTCTCCGAGAAACAAATTAAGAACCACAGAAACAGTGGGAATAAAAAAACACATAAAAGCTAAAGATACACCTTCTCCCATCCCGAAATCTGTATAATCCAGGTATTTCACAAGCAATACCTGAATGCAGAACAATAGAATAACAGTGAGGAATGGGTTATTTTTCATTATTAGTTTTTTATTTTCCCAATACAAATACAGCAGGAACTTTATGAAGCTCAGGCTTTTGTTTTTGCCAGTCTTTAACCGTTTTTGTCTTAATAAACTCATGTTCCGGGTCATTGATATTGGCAGCAATACAAAGCTTGGAATTAGGAGACAGAAATTTAGTCAAATCTTCGATAAGTTGGTTATTTCTGTAAGGAGTTTCCATAAAAATCTGAGAATAACCGGTTTTCTGCACAAGGCTTTCCAACTGCTGAATCTGCTTCTTTTTCTCTCCTTTATCTATCGGAAGGTAGCCATGGAAAGTAAATTCCTGCCCGTTGAACCCACTGGAAATTAAAGCTAAAATAATGGATGAAGGCCCGGAAATAGGAATCACTCTGATATTCTTCTCATGGCACCACTTTACCATCAGGTTGCCCGGATCAGCAATACACGGTAATCCTGCTTCTGAAAGCAATCCGAAGTCCTGACCTTTCAGCATCAGCTGCTGGGCTTCTTTAATGTCTGCGTTTTCCGTATACTTATCTAGTAAAAACAGCTTCAGGTCTGCCTGCTTCTTTTCGGGAGCAAAGAATTTAACAACCTTTCTGGCTGTTTTCTCATTTTCCACGAAGAAGTAATCCGTTTGCATGATATATTCCTTAATAACAGGTGCAAAATGAGTAATGGAGGTGTTTTCTGATAAATAAGCAGGGAGTAAAAAAAGCATTGTTTTATTTTTTAGTTCTTTCGTTTAGTGAGGGTTGTGGGAAGTACTTTGCAAGGTCCATGGAAAAGGTAACAGAAGTTATTTTCCAGATTCCATTGATTTTCATCAGTGTCCAGATCTCTTTTCCCCAGTTTTCCATTTTACCGTCATACCAAAAACTGTAATCGAAATTGGCAGAAGCTACTGCTCCATCTTCAACGATTTTAATATTGTCAAATTTTTCTTCAGATTTGTCGTCTTTAAAGCCTTTAATGAAAGCTTTATAATCATCAGCAAAATAATATTCTGCCTTGGGATTTTTCTCCAGGCGTTTAGCCTGCGTTCTGTCTTTGTAAATTCCGGTCCAAAGCACCGGTTCCTGAAATAGTGACAGATATTGAGCTTCATTCCTGGTTTTAATACTTTCCATAAAGTTATTCATTACTTTACGAATTTCTTTTTCATCCCTGGTTTGGGCAAAAGAAAAATTAAAGCTTAGGACAAGTAATAAGAGCAGTCTTTTCATGGTTAGGATATTAGTATTTGGTTTCTAATGGCATCACATCCTTTATCCAAAAGCTGGAAAACATTTTCGAAATCTTTCATATCTCCCCAATAGGGATCCGGAACCTCAGCATTTTTGTGATCTCCCAATACTTCCAGGAATAATGATATTTTCTGACGTTCTTCTTCATTTTTAGCTTTGGAAATAACATCTTCCATTACGTCTATATCCATACAGTAAATCTTATCAAAAGTTTCATAATCCCTTCTAGTGATGGGTCTTGATCTTTGTCTGGAAATATCGATATTATGATGGGCAGCCGTTTTTATGGCTCTTTTATCTGGGTGTTCACCTTCATGCATAGAAATTGTTCCGGCAGAATCCACCAAGAAACTTTCCGGTACTTTTGCTTTCATAATTCCCTCAGCTAAAGGGCTTCTGCAAATATTTCCAAGGCAAACCATCAGGATTTTCATAGTCTGATATTTAATAAATTAAACTGCAATAAACATTTATTAGCTTCAACAAATCTAAATAAAAAATGAAGAATACAACTATTCTCCATTTTTTAATATTTTAAGTTAAGATGATCTTACTGCTTAATTCTCTCGGTAAGGTCTTTAACGTATTTTTTGATTTCTTTGTCAATTTTGGAAACATCCTTGATGGTATCACAAGCATACATTACTGTAGAGTGATCTTTTCCTCCCATTTCTTCACCAATTTTAGTGAATGTGGAATTGGTAAACTCTTTTGAGAAATACATCGCCAGCTGTCTTGGTAAAGCGATTTCTCTTTTTCTTGTTTTAGAAAGAAGCTGTTCTTTTTTGATTCCAAAATAATCGCAAACCACTTCCTGTATATAAGGAATATTGATCACCTTCTTTTGGTTGGCAGCAATTCTGTTGATGGTTTCTTTTAATAATTCAAGACTCAGATCTCTCTTATATACTGTAGAATATGCAATTACCGAGTTAATAACTCCAATAAGCTCTCTTACGTTTGTTTTGGTTTCAACCGCAAGGAAGTCCAGCATATCTCCCGGAAGAACAATTCCGTCTCTGCTTAATTTGTCTTCAATGATCTGTCTTCTTGTGGATAAATCCGGAGATTTGATCTCCGCAGAAAGTCCCCATTTGAAACGGGAAACAATCCTATCCTGAATATCCATAATGTCTGCAGGAGCTTTATCAGAAGTAAGGATGATCTGCTTTCCATTTTGATGCAGGTGATCGAAAATGTGGAAGAAGCTATCCTGAGTTGCTGATTTTCCTGATAAGAACTGAATATCATCAATAATCAATACGTCTACCATTTGGTAGAAATTCGCAAACTCTGTCTGCTTATGTGCTTTTGCAGCAGAAATAAACTGCTGGATGAATTTTTCTGAAGATAAGTAAAGAACTACTTTGTCCGGAAACTGATTCTTTACTTCAAGACCAACCGCCTGGCCTAAGTGGGTTTTTCCAACTCCATATCCTCCATATAGGAATAATGGGTTGAATGCTGTTGCTCCCGGTCTTTTCGCAATAGATCTTGCTACGGTAGCAGCAAATTTGTTGCTTTCTCCTTCTACATAGCTGTCAAAAGAATAGTCTGGTTTCAGGTTGGAATCAATATTTACTTTTTTGATTCCCGGTACTACAAAAGGGTTTACAATATTAGCAGAAAATCCTTGCGGCATTGTTTCCTGTGTTTTTGGAGTAGGAACACTTTGTCCTTTCATGTTCATGGTAACCGGCTTTTCTTCACCTTTTGGTCTGTTTTCCATTACGGAATACCATAATTTAACTCCTTTTCCTACATTTTTTTTCAGGGCAGCAGAAAGTAAGGACAAATAGTTATCCTCTATATATTCCTTGTAGAAATCACTCGGTACGATAAGCGTAAGGTTATTAGACACTAATGAAAGTGGCTGTACCTTATCGAATAACATATCGAAAGATTTTTCAAGTTTTTTCAGGTCAGAATTATCTTCAGCTGCGTTCAAGTTATCGCGCATAAACTGAAGGCACTTCTGCCATATCATCATTAAGTTGTCATCCATTTTTATGCCCTGATTATTCTTTTGTTTGTACTGTTTTTAGAAGGGAGACAAAGGTCCAATTTTTTCTTTTTAAAAAAAAATATTGCAGGTATTGATTATTTAAAAATATATTTGTATGTATAATTAAAGACTTAAAATGATACACACAACACACTCAATACGAGTACGTTACGCAGAAACAGACCCCATGAAATATGTATACTATGGTAACTATGCTCAGTACTTTGAAGTGGGCAGGGTTGAGCTCTTCAGAAGTATAGGAATTTCATACGATGAAATTGAAAACCAAGGAATTTGGTTACCTGTTTCGGATTATAAAATTAAGTATATTCGTCCAGCTTTGTATGATCAAAAATTAGAAATTCATACTTATGTAAAAAAAATTCCCGGGGTAAGAATTGAATTTGAGTATGAGATTTACAATGAAGAGCATATTAAAATTACTGAAGCATCCACTACTCTTTTCTTTTTGGACACTAAAACCAATAAAATCATCAAATGCCCTGATTTCCTGATGGAAATGATTGAGGCCAACTGGAAAGAGACTGCAGAAGATACATTATTATAAAGGATAAGGAGTAAAAGTATGGAGAAGAAACCCCTTTACATTTCAAATATTGAACTTTGGCTCCTCTTCCCTTGAACTTTGAACTATAATTCGCACCTTTGTCTTTTGATAACAACAATACCTTATATATTTACTTTATGAAGATTGCATTTTTGGGGCCTCATGCCAGCTTTACCCAGCTCGCTGCTGCACAGCTTTTTCCTGATGATGAACTTTTACCGCAAGCAAGCATCCTTGATTGTTTCGGAGCTGTAGAGAGCGGAGAAGCGCTTAAAGCTGTTGTTCCTTTGGAAAACTCTATAGAAGGCACCGTATCAATGACGCTGGATTATTTGTATAAGACACCGTCCATTAAAATTGAAGCAGAAGCTGTAATGCCTATTGCCCATCACCTGATGATTCATCCTGAAAACTCTATCGAGGAAATAGAAAAGATTTACTCTCATCCGCAGGCACTGGCTCAGAGTTTCCATTTTTTAGATACTCATTATAAAGGAATCCCTAAACAGGACTTTTCTTCTACAGCAGCGGCGGCTAAATTTGTTTCAGAAAACAGAGATTCTAAAATTGCCGCGGTAGCAAATCAGTTTGCGGCCAACTTATATGGATTAAATATCATCAACCGTAATATTCAGGATTTTGAACAAAACCACACCCGGTTTATCATCATCTCCAAGCAGCAGAACAAGTATGATAACAGCCAGCTGGAAACATTGGGAGAGAAATCGGGAATGCTTATTACCCTTCCTGAGGATCACCCAGGAGGACTGCATCAGGTACTATCTGTTTTTGCGTGGAGAAAGATGAACCTCAGTAAAATCGAATCCAGAACATTAAAGACCGGATTGGGTAATTATTTCTTCTTTATTAATGTAGAAGGACCATGGAAAGATGTACTGCATGGAAATGCATTAAAAGAACTTGAATCCATTAACGCGGATGTAGATTTCCTTGGAAACTATAAAGAATTCCTTTTAGAGAGCTAAAATATGTTACATACAGATAAAAAAAACACTGCTATTACCAGCAGTGTTTTTTATTTTACACACAAATAATCTAAAAAATAAAAATATTTTACTACAAAATATCGTATTTACAAAACTATATAACTCCAATAAAATAACCCACACAACAGGGAAATTATTTCGTTCCAAAAGCCTCATAAACACCACTTTACTAAAATAACGTAAAAATAACTCGTAATTAAAATATTTAATTATATATGTTAAAATATAAACAAACGTTTAAAAATATCACATCATAATAATGTAAAAAATATAAATTTCACAATGTAGAGTATAATTTTTATTGTATATTTGTTAGCAACTAAATAAAAATTTGATCATGAAAACTAAAATCTACAGCCTGATTGTAGCCTTTGCTACTCTACCGTTATTTTCCCAAGTAGGAATTAACACAGCTACTCCATCAGCAACTCTTGATGTAAATGGTACTTTAAAAGTAAGAGACACTCCAGCGGCAACAGCTTTACCTGGATATCAGATTTTGGCCCTAAATGAAGGAAGTGAGCAGGTCTTTATGGTTGACCCGCAGTTATTAATAGATGCTTCTGGCGTCAACTCAGGAATGTATGCAGCCAGAAAATCTACTGGAATAAACCTTTTAAGTCTTGGTCTTTTTCCTTCCGGCTTCAGAGCAGTTAACTTTTTAGCAGCAGAAAGAACGATAGGTTCTGCAGCAATGTTTTCAGATACAGATAATACTTTCATTGTTCCATCTACCGGAGTTTATTACATAGGATTTTCATTCCGTTATGGAACCGGGGTACAAGCCTCATTATTAGCAAACTCACCCGGCGTTGGAATTGTAAGAACCAGAAATGGGGTTGCCACTACAATTGATAGCCGCGCCTTCAGTGGTATTGATGTTACTTTATTAAAATTAACAATTTCAGATGCAAGTATTAATTCAATATATTCTCTGCAAGCAGGAGATAAGATCTCTTTTGGACTTGTAGGTTCTTCTCTGCTTGATGCAGGAATATTGGGATCAAGTACCGCTTCGTTCACTATTTACAAAGTATCTAATTAATAAGACATATTGTTAGTTATCTATATCGTTAACCCATCGCCTCTAATTGCGATGGGTTAATTTTTAAATACCATTTTAAAATTCTTTATATTTGATAAAACCTATATAATGAATGAGTATCTTGCGGTTATCCTGATTGTAGTTATTGCCATTATTTTCAACAACCTGAACACCAAAATCCGGAAACTTGAAAAAGAGGTATCTGATCTGACATTAAGAATCAATAAAAAAACAATACACCCTGAACATCCACAGGAAGAAACTCCTTCTGAAGAAATCATTATTCAGCCACAGGAATCAGTGCATGAACCCCACAGAGAGGTTATCACTCCACATGAAAGCAAAGAAAATACTCAAAGAGACTGGCTAAATCCTGTTTTTGAATTTTTAAAACAGAATATCCTTACTGTTATAGGTATTTTTACACTCGTTCTCGGAATCGGTTATTTTGTAAAATACGCCATTGACAAGAACTGGATTGGCGAAACCACAAGAGCAGGAATTGGCCTATGTACAGGAACAGCCATTATATTGGCAGGACATTTCCTCAGAAAAAATTACCAAACATTTGCATCCATTATCACAGGAGGCGGAATTGCCGTTTTATATTTCACAACAACTATCACTTTCAGAGAATATCATCTTTTCAGTCAAAATACAGCTTTTATTATTACTTCAGTAATTACTGCTGTTGCTATCATTCTTTCCTATTATTACAGAAGTGAAGTTTTAATCATATTTTCATTAATTGGCGGCTTCACGGCACCCTTAATGATTAGTTCGGGTGAGAATAACTACCTGTTCCTTTTCACTTATCTTACCTTATTAAATATCGGAATGCTGGCTGTTGCCTTCCTTAAGCACTGGAAAAGCGTGGGATGGACAGCCTATATTTTCACAAGCATCTATCTTTTTTACTGGACAGTAGATCTTCCTGAACTTTTAAGCATTGTTTTTTATCTTATCAACTATATTATTTTTTACATTTTTGCTCTTTATCATTACTTCCGAAAAAATGAACTTTCTGTTCCGGATATTTTAATGCTAGCCCTTGTTAACTTCTCAAGCATTATAGGTCTAACTTATATCTTCAATGAATTACAATATGAACCGGTTATCATCTTCCCTCTTATTTTTGCATCCGTGAATAGCATTCTTCTTTTCAGGGAATATGGAAAAAGAAATTTTGGGATTCCCTTTTCTATTTTTACAGGAATAACCATCAGCTTAATTACTATAGCTGTCGCTCTACAGTTTAAAACCCATCTTATTACCAGTGTTTGGGCGATAGAAGCTACTCTACTCCTTTTTATATGGAAAAAAACAAGTCATAAAATTTTCAAAACATGTTTTTATGTCCTCTTCCCATTGGTTATTCTTGCGCAGTTTATTACCTGGTGTGAATATTTTAATGCCTCCAATCTTAGCATCATCTTCAATCCTATATTTTTAACAAGCCTGGTAACTATTGTTTCCATCGGAATCAATTTATATTTATTAAAAAATACCAGCGAAAAAACAGAAACCGGAACCCATTCTTTTTTTGAAGATCTTATTACAACTGCAAGCTATGGAGTGATATACGCCGCTATACTTTTTGAGATTATTTACCATATCAATACAATGACTTGGATAGCGATAGCCAGTGTAGCACTATTATACAGCATCTATTATATTTTCATATTATTATTCTTCAGAAAAAAACTGAGCATCCCCCAATTTCTTCAGACCGGATTAATTTATGTATTTTTCTCCCTGATTATAGTTAATATCTCTATAACCACCTCATCAGTAGTTACGGATATTTTATCAAAGCAACTTCAGAACAATTTCTATCTATTGCATTTCCTTCAATGGATACCTTTTATATTTCTGTCTTTAAAAATTATTCCTGATACAAAATTCCATCAATCAAAAATATCATACTGGGTCATTTCTTTGGCATTCATCATTTCAATCAGTTGCGAGCTGCGTCATTTATATGTAATGACATCAGCTCATGATATTGTGGATTCTTATGCCGTAAAGAATCATTTCAATATTCTCTATTTACCCATCATCTGGACCATCCTGGCAAGTATATTTATTTATATAGGATTAAGAAAAAACATTCAGGAATATAATAAGGTTGGGTTTGGGCTTATTGGCCTGATGGTTTTAAAACTTTATGGTTATGATGTGTGGCAAATGGATAATATATCAAGGATCAGTGCATTCATTGCGCTTGGAGTTATCTTATTGCTAAGTTCATTTACTTTTCAGCGTCTTAAAAATATTATCAAAAATATGGTTGACACTAAAGAAAAAAATAAAAAAAACGAGGAATCATAATTGGCTTAAAAGTTTTTATTTCTAAATAAAATGTAAAACATCTTAATATTTAATTCACATTTTATAAAAAATAACTATATTTATCACGTTTTTAACAGTTACATATTCTGATTATGAAAAAATTACTCTATTCTTTTTTAATACTGTCATCTGCAACTTTATTTGCACAAAAAAAGCTTGCAGTAGCTGATAATATGATTGGAACAGAAGATCTGTTCAAGTCTGCGAGCCCACGTATGCAGGTTCTGAAGGTTTACAATACCGCTGCCAGCCTTCCTGCCAATTTGAAAAAGTACAGTTCTGTTTTTACGAATGGAGTCTCTGTATATAAACTTAATAAAAACAATGGTTTTGATAAGATGTCATTAGCACAGCTAAATAAACAGATCAATATTCCTGCTGATAATCCTGTTTTTATTGATGGATATGAATTTACAGATTCATCTACTAAAATATTCACGGCAATTATAGCAAAGACAGAGAAAAAAGATTACAACGGAAAACCAACTTACTTTATCTACACAACGAAGTAATTTTTAACAATATAAAAAAGGATAGCGTAAAAAAACACTATCCTTTTTTATTTAATATTTCTTCCCCCACTTCTTCTTCAGTTCTTCATGAATCTTTTTTTCTGTGGAATTGTTTCCCGGCTCATAGAGTTTTACATCTTTGATCTCCTGAGGAAGAAAATCCTGATCTACAAAATTGCCTTCGTAAGAATGGGCGTATTTATATTCCTTTCCATAATCAAGATCTTTCATCAATTTGGTAGGGGCATTTCTTAAATGAAGAGGTACAGGTAGATTTCCTGTTTGTTTCACCAATGCCATTGCTTCATTGATAGCCATATATGCAGAGTTGCTCTTCGGAGAAACGGCAAGGTATACCGCTGTTTCACTCAGAATAATTCTTGCTTCAGGATTTCCAATCACATTGATGGCCTGAAAGCAGTTATTGGCCACTACCAGTGCATTAGGATTAGCCAGTCCGATATCTTCCGCTGCCAGAATAAGCATTCTTCTGGCAATAAACTTAATATCTTCTCCTCCTACAAGCATTCTCGCCAGCCAATATACAGCTCCGTTAGGATCACTTCCCCGCATTGATTTAATGAATGCCGAAATAATATCATAATGCTGCTCCCCATTCTTATCATAGAGTGCCATTGTTTCCTGAAGCACCTCCAACACATCTGAATTAAGAATCTCATGGGTGTCTGTATCTTTATACTGGTTCAAAACCAGCTCTACAGAATTAATCAGTTTTCTGGCATCCCCTCCGGAATACTGGATCAGTGCTTCTTTTTCAAGAATTTTAAAATCTGTTCCCTCGTCTTTATTATATCTTTCTGAAGCGATATCAATCAGCTCTTCAAGCTTTTCATAGCTTAAAGCTTTCAGAATATACACCTGGCTTCTGGATAACAGAGCGGAAACAACCTCAAAACTTGGATTTTCTGTTGTAGCTCCTATCAAAACGATCCAGCCTTTTTCTACAGCATGCAACAAAGAGTCCTGCTGGGATTTATTAAAACGGTGAATCTCATCAATAAATAAAATAGGAGATTTTCCCGAAAACAAATTTTGTTTCTTAGCATCTTCAATTACATCCCGAACATCTTTCACTCCTGAAGAAACAGCGGAAAGTTTATAAAACTTCCGTCCTGAACTTTCAGAGATAATTTCTGCCAATGTGGTTTTTCCTGTTCCCGGAGGTCCCCAAAAGATCAGAGAATTCAGGGTATTGCTATTGATCATTTTCCTGATCGTCCCTTTTTCGCCGGTAAGATGCTCCTGCCCCAAAACTTCATCCAGGGTTTTAGGTCTTAATTTCTCGGCTAATGGAATATTTTGATTCAAAGTATTTTATTTTTAAGATCAATATTTCAGATTTCTATGCTCTGAAACTTCTAACAAAATTAAACTAATTTTCATTTTTTTACCCTATTTTTGCATTGTTTTGAAACTTACATTCAATAAAATCATTACATTTCCTATGGTAATTTTGATAAAATTTTACCAGTGGTTTATCTCGCCCTTACTTCCTAAAAATTGCCGTTACGAACCCACCTGCTCACATTATATGATAGAGTCTTTACAGGTTCATGGTATATTTAAAGGATTCTGGCTGGGATTGAAAAGGATTTTACGGTGTCATCCATGGGGAGGAAGCGGCTACGATCCTGTTCCACCAAAACATAAACATCAATAAAAGCAACAAACTATTAAATCAATAGAAAAATGAGTAATATTTTTTTCAGAATTTACCTTGTCATATTTGCATTGGTTACTCAGTGCCTTTTTGCACAGGAATATCCCGGAGGTTTATCTGACGGAACTTTAGATATCAATGGAAACAATGTTCCCGTGAAGATCTATTCCACTACAGAAATGGGAGACCTGGCTGCTTTTCCAGACAGAGGTATTAAAGATAATGTCCTTGTTATCCTGAACGAATCTAATTTTGAACCTGCTTACTATAACTACAGCGTTTCCACACTGGCAAGATTCAAGGATTCACAATACCAGTTTCTGGATAAAAATTTCAAATTAATTGGTACTGCTCCTACCCAGGATAATATCACAACATTCAAATATGCCGTAAAGTCTGCAAAACCGATCTCTGATGCTGATAAAGTAGCGCTTAAAACATCCTTCAAAATCTGGGATCCTTCAAAGGGCATTCATATCGGGGTATTTACATTACACTTTTATAGTTTAATGTTTGTGTTTGCATTTGGTTTCGGATATGTTTTAATGACCAGAATCTTTAAAATTGATCATGTTAATCAGAAATATCTTGAGCCGCTTTTCACATGGACATTAATAGGAACTATTCTTGGGGCAAGATTAGGACATGTTATTTTCTATCAGCCGGAACTGTTTAAAGAAGATTTCTGGAGTGTATTTTTACCGATCAGCACTAAAAACGGGATCAAATTCACGGGATTCTCCGGGTTGGCAAGCCATGGAGCAACAATCGCATTAATTCTTACCACTCTTTATTACTCATACAAAATCATTAAGAAAAATCCTTTCTGGGTTTATGACAGATTAGGAATCGTGGTAGCTTTAGGGGGAGCATTTGTAAGAATGGGAAACTTCTTCAATTCTGAAATTGTAGGAAAACCTGCTGATCCTAATTCTCCTTTCGCTTTACTTTTCCCACAGCAAAGCAGCGAATATGGGCTTACCGTTCCACGTTATCCGAGCCAGTTATTCGAGGCTGTAGGATATGTAGCCCTGTTCATTTTACTATGGATTCTTTACAGAAAAACGAATAAAAAATATCAGCAAGGATGGTTATTCGGGTTGTTCTTTATTATCCTTTGGGCCATCAGGTTTTTTGTAGAATTCCTGAAAGAACCTCAAGGGGATGAATTTATCCAGATCGGCGGTTTAAATACCGGACAGGTTTTATCTATCCCATTTATGATTGCCGGTGTTATCATTATGTTTATTTCCAAGAAATTTAAAATTACGGAAGAAGAAAATGCAAAACCTGAGTAATTAGACTACACAGACAATTAAAAATATAAAAAGGCAGATTTGTAATTACAGATTTGCCTTTTTTACGTTTAGATTTAAACAATTATATACTTTTCCCAAGAGATTCTTTATTCCACTCTATTATATTAAGAATGACACAGCCATATTTATAAAGAAGAGTTGAAAAGCTAAATGCGCTCAACTTACTTATAAATTTCTTTCTGTTTTTCTATTTAAGTCATTAAAAACATTTCCCAGTTCGTCAATTACATCGGTAGGAAGCATAGACTCTTTTGAATGCTTTTCTGCTGCAAAATCGGCAGCTTTCCCATGTAACCAGACTCCCAAGATACTGGAATCTTTTTCAGAATATCCCTGAGCTAAAAGTGAAGTCAGAATACCGGTCAGAATATCTCCGCTACCTCCTTTAGCCAGCCCGGCATTACCCGTCAGATTATAATAAACATTGCCTTCAGGGGTAATCACCTGCGTATGGTGATCTTTTAAGACAATATAAATACTGAATTCCTTTGCTTTTTCCCTAGCCAATTCTAATCTTTTAAATGAATTTTCCGTTTTACCGAACAACCTTTCAAACTCTTTGGGATGAGGAGTAATAATTGATTTTTTTGGAATCAACTGCAGGTTTTTCTGATCTTCAGAAAGAATATTCAATGCATCTGCATCCAATATCAATGGAGATTTATAATCTTTAAGAAAAGTAAAAAGCCCTTTTCGGGTCTCTTCATGAGTGCCCAGACCAGGACCAATTCCTATGGTTGTTCCTTTATCTATATCAAAATTCTTAATAAAACGGCCTCCTCCTTCTATAAACATAGCTTCCGGACAAGACATCTGTACTATCTCATAACCACATTGAGGAGCCAGTGTAAAAGTAAGCCCAGCACCTGTTTTCAAAGCGGATTTTGTAGCCAGTACCACTGCGCCGATCTTTCCATAGCTTCCGCCTGCAATAATTGCTTTGCCATAATTTCCTTTGTGAGCAAAATCATTTCTTGGTTTAAAAAGTGATCTTACAACAGAATCATCGGCTGAAAAATAGTAGGTTTCTGTTGTTTCTTCATACTGATCACTAAGTCCGATATCTAAAATGAAAACTTTTCCGGTATATTTTCCGGTTTCCGGATGGAGAAAACTTCTTTTCCAGCATTGAAAACTTAGTGTATAATCAGCTTTTAAAGCACTGAAGTCACCATCAAAGAGTCCGTCACTAGAAATTCCCGACGGAATATCTATGGCTATTTTAAGATGATCTTTTTTATTGATCCATTCTACCAGTTCTTTATATTCATCAGCCAATGGTCTTGATAATCCGGTTCCGAAGAGGGCATCAATAATAATTGTTTTATCATCAAAGGTATAGTGTTCAATCTGTTTGAAGGTTCGTACAGAAATTCCGGAAACCCCGCCTAATCTTTTAAAATTTACTGCTGCATCTTCTGAGAATTTTCCTTTGAGATCATTCACAAATACATCCACATCAAAACCCTTCAGATAAAGCATTCTCGCTACAGCAAATCCATCACCGCCATTATTTCCGTTTCCGCAAAGAACTGCTACTTTCCTGTGAGCTTTACAATATTCTGATATCCAATTGGCAACAGCGGTTGAAGCTCTTTCCATCAATTGAACGGAAGATATAGGTTCATGGGATATGGTAAACTGATCCCAGCTTCTGATTTGTGTAGCAGTAAAAATCTTCATGGGTAAATCTTACTTTTAAATAAATTATAAAAGATATCTCATTACGGATATAGCCCCGGCAACAAAAATACAGGGACATCATTAATGAGGTAAAATATAAGATTAAAGTTACGATTTCTATTAAAAAAGACGATACCGATTTAGAACAAAAATCCAGGTTTTAAGGATAAAAAACTACAAAAAGTAGTGTTTTTTACATTTTTTAATTATATTTTTGTGTATATACTAATTAAAAAAATATAAATTATGGGATTTGTTAAGGAATTTAAAGAATTTGCCTTTAAAGGAAATGTTCTCGATCTTGCTGTCGGTGTGATCATTGGTGCAGCATTTGGTAAAATTGTTTCATCTTTAGTGGAAGATGTTATTACCCCTTTGATCTTAAACCCTGCACTTAAAGCAGCTGGCGCGGAAAATATTGCCAAACTTACATGGAATGGCGTTGCTTACGGTAATTTCCTTTCTGCAGTAATCAGCTTCCTGTGTATTGCCATGGTTCTTTTCTGGATCATTAAAGGAGCTAATAAGATCAACAAAAAAGAAGCTCCTGCTCCTGCAGGACCAACAGACGATCAAAAGTTATTGGCTGAAATCAGAGATTTATTGAAAAGCAAGAACAATATATAATCTGTCATTAACAGTTTAAAATATAAAAGCACCTTTTCCAGAAGGTGCTTTTACTTTTTATATTATTGATCTAATTACTGGATCTGTAAAATACTTGAAATCTGATCTGCCAAAGAAAGCCCGATTCTGTCCTGAGCTTCAAGTGTAGAAGCACCTGTGTGCGGTGTCAGGGAAATTTTGGAATGGTTAAGAATTTCTTTAGAAGGTGTTGGTTCGTTAATAAAAACATCCAGTCCCGCGAATTTCACTTTACCGGAATCCAAAGCTTCAATTAAAGCCGTTTCATCAATGACTCCACCTCTGGAACAGTTAACTATTGCTACTCCATCTTTCATAATTTCAAACTCATTCTTGCCAATCATATATCCGTCTTTCTGAGCCGGAACGTGAAGAGTAATAAAGTCTGAATGTTTTAAAACATCCTGTAAAGGTTCTGTTTCGATATCTACGTTGATAAACTGATTGTTGTAGAATTTCACTTTAATGCTTGCTCTTCCTACATTATTATCTGCAGCCACTACTCTCATTCCTAATCCAAGGGCAATTCTTGCTACTTCCTGACCAATTCTTCCCATCCCGATAATTCCTATCGTTTTCCCCCTCAATTCAATACCTGCGGCATATGCTTTTTTAAGTCCTGCAAATTCTGTATCGCCTACCAAAGGCATTTTTCTATTGGAATCCTGAAGGAATCTGGCTCCGGAAAATAAATGGGCAAAAACAAGCTCTGCAACCGATTCTGAAGAAGCTGCCGGTGTATTGATCACATGAATCCCCTTTTCTCTTGCATAATCTACATCAATATTATCCATTCCAACACCACCTCTTCCGATAATCTCCAATGATGGGCAGTTATCTATAATATCTTTTCTTACCTGCGTGGCACTTCTTACCAATAAAGTACGTACCTGATGCTCATTAATATAATCTACTAAAAATTCCTGTGGAACTTTTGCAGTAATCACCTCGAATCCTTTTTCTGTTAATGCATCAATTCCAGATTGGTCTAGGCCGTCATTAGCTAAAACTTTCATAAATACAACTATGTTTTAAAAGTTGAAAGATTTAAAAATTAAAGGATAGGCTCCATTCAATTTTTAAATCTTTCGTTATATTAAATTTATTCTTCGTCTTCTTTGAACACTTCTATGGTTACTTGCTTTTCTACCAGGTCTGTAAATCTTCCCTTGTATCTTGTAGCTCGTACCAAATGATTATCAATCCAGTGATAATTTCCTCCTCTTGGTTTTCCACAAAGTACACTGTGGTATTTGAAACCGTGCTTATCCAGCCAATCAATAGTGATTTGCTTCAGGTTTTCAGTTCTTGAGGTAAAGAAACAGATCTGATGCCCTTCATCATACCATTTATTAATAGTTTCCAAAGCGTCAGGATATGGTTCACAGGTAACCATTCTTTCCGGTTCTTCATTAGGAACGTCATCCGTAATGGTTCCGTCTATATCAATTAAGTAATTTTTAACTCCATCCTTGAGAATAGGACTGATGTGTTCTATGTATTCTAATTCCATCACGAAAATTTGAGTAACAAAGTTACGGTTTTTATAACTATCAGATGTATTAATCTTAGTTTATGTTAAAAATTTACTATAAAAATCGTTATTTAATAAATAATATAAACATTTTATTCATAATTTAGACAGTTCTGATTAAAATTTTTCTTTTTAAATTTTAGTTTAGATATCGAAATAGAGAATATTTGATGTTTTAATGAACCTAACCTAACTTTCAAAATTCCATATTTATTCTCGGTTCTGTTCATTCAAAAGATATAATGTTTTCCTAAAAATTTCCAAAATACATTTATTACGCTTACATTTGTAGAAATGGAAGAATTAGTAGTTTTAGTAAATCCTGATGATGTGGTTTTGGGCTTGATGGAAAAACAGCAGGCTCATATCAATGGCCTGTTACACCGTGCTTTTTCCGTATTTCTGTTCAACAGTAAGGGCGAAATGCTTCTTCAGAAAAGAGCATCAGGAAAATACCATTCTCCCAATAAATGGACCAATGCTGTGTGTTCACACCCAAGAATCGGGGAAACTTATCTGGCCGGAGCCCAACGAAGATTGAAAGAAGAATTGGGAATAGAGGCTGAACTTTCAGAAAAATTCAATTTTATTTACAAAGCAGATGTAGGTGGTGGCTTGTGGGAACATGAACTGGACCATGTTTTTGTAGGAAATTACGAATCTGGATTTAATCTCAATAAAGACGAGGTGGAAGAAGTAAGATTTATTTCTCCTGAACAGCTGGATAAGGAGATTTCTGAAAATCCCGAACAATTTACAGAATGGTTCAAGATTATCCTTGAAGAATATAAACACCATTTTTAACGATGAAAAAAATCCTTCTTTTTACTGCCATTCTATCAGGAAGCCTGTTTTTTGCACAAAAAGCAACAACTTATGATAGTGCCAACTACTCTATCAATGTTCCTGAAGGCTGGAGATCAACCAATGACAGTGATATCATCAATATTTTCCCTACCAGTGAAATCGGAGCAATAACCATTTCCGAATACCACGATCTGAATCTTCCTAAAACCGAAACGAAGAAATTCATTCTGGCTCTTTATAAATCTCAGGATGAAGAAAAAAAGGTAAAGGAAAGCAGAGGTAAAAAAGGATATACAGAATATTTCTACGAATATTTTGACGAAAAGGAAAAACTTTTCTGGATCACAAGAGCTTTTCAAAGAGATAAAGACTTGTATCTAGTCACTATCAACTGTGGCCAGAAATTCTGGAACGGAAACTATATGACCCTATTTAATGAGACTTTTAACAGTTTTAAAATAAAGAAATAAAAATTAAATATGAAGAAAACAGCTTTGTACGACAAGCACGTTTCATTAGGAGCTAAGATCGTACCTTTCGCAGGTTTTGAAATGCCTGTACAATATTCAGGAGTAACGGAGGAGCATTTTGCAGTAAGAGAAAAAGCAGGACTGTTTGATGTTTCCCACATGGGACAGTTTTTTATTGAAGGTCCGGGATCTAAAGATCTTTTACAATTTGTAACAACCAACAATGTAGATACTCTTGAAAACGGAAAAGCTCAGTACTCATGTCTTCCTAACGAAAACGGAGGAATTGTAGACGACCTTATCGTGTACAAAATGGAGGATGACAAATACTTCGTGGTAGTAAACGCTTCCAATATTGATAAAGACTGGAATCATATCTCAAAATATAATACTTTCGGTGCAAAAATGACGAATGCTTCTGATGACATGTCGTTATTGGCAGTTCAAGGTCCTAAGGCTACTGAAATTCTTCAAAAACTTACGGATGTAACCCTTTCTGAAATTCCTTACTATCACTTTACAGTAGGAAGTGTTGCCGGAGTAAATGACGTTATCATTTCCAACACAGGATATACAGGTAGCGGAGGTTTTGAAATCTATTTCAAGAACGAAAGTGCTGAAAAACTTTGGGATGAAGTAATGAAAGCAGGTGAATCAGAAGGAATTATTCCTTGCGGGCTAGCTGCCAGAGATACTTTAAGACTTGAAAAAGGATTCTGCCTTTACGGAAACGATATTGACGATACTACTTCTCCAATTGAAGCCGGCCTAGGATGGATTACAAAATTTGATAAAGACTTTGTTTCTAAAGAGGTTTTCGCAAAACAGAAAGAGGAAGGAGTAACAAGAAAGTTAGTTGGATTCGAGCTACAGGATAAAGGAGTTCCAAGACATGACTACCCTGTTGTAGATGCTGAAGGAAATGTAATTGGGAAAGTAACTTCAGGAACTCAGTCTCCAATGAAAAAGATCGGTTTAGGTCTTGCTTATGTAGACAAGCCTCACTTCAAGTTAGGTTCTGAAATTTTTATTCAGGTAAGAAACAAGAACATTCCTGCAAAAGTGGTGAAAGCTCCTTTTGTATAATCTGTTCAAAAAAAATATTTAAAAGTAAATCAGCCTCGTAAAAATTACGAGGCTGATTTTTTTATTTCTTATATAAGTAAGCTCTGTTTTAATATAAATTTTCAGTCTGAAATATATTTTACAAGAGAGGCTCCATTTTCAAGATTCAGGTTTAGTCTTTCAATTAAAAAACGTACATCTTTCAAAAAGTTATCTTTCAAATATTTATCTTCTATGTCATGACCCCAACATATTTTTCGATAGTATTCAGGATTTTCTACTAATGCATTTTGCAATTCAATCAGTTTCATATATAAAGGTTTTATATTTATATAACCTTCATGTTCATCAGCATAATCCCAGAAATCCAGCAATGTAAGATCAATATTTAAAACCTTTTCTACTTGTCTTAATAACCGATCTTCATCACCAGCATCTCCCTCTCCTGTCATTATCAGGTTTAAACCGCTTCTATGATCAAAAAGATAACGATCTTTTAGTTCCAAATATTTTTCAAAAGGTTCTTCTATATCAAATATAAGATAAATTTCTAAGCCTAATCCCATATATTATATCACACCAAAGAACTTTTGCAGCTCTTCAACATTCTTTTTATCGTTTCCTATAAAAATCTCTTTATCAGTCATGAAAACAGGACGTTTTAAGAAAGTATAGTGATCCAATAGTAATTCTTTAAAATCTTTCTCACCCAAAGACTTCACATCCAGCCCTCTCAACTTAATCTGAGTAGACTTTCTGCTGAACAAAGTTTCGTACGATTTTGTAAGCTTATACATTTCTTCTAATTCTTCTTTGGTAATAGGCTGCTTTTTAATCTCACGAAGCTCCCAGTCTGTAAGGTCAAATTGTGCTAAAATTTTTCTGCAGGTATCGCAGGTATTCAGGTAAAATACTTTCTTCATTGCTCTTCTTAATTCTTTTATTGGTTAAAATTCCACTTCATTATTATTTCGCGTTTCAAAAGTAGGATTTAATCTAAAACTTTCGAAATTATTAAATAACTTTATTCAAATTTTATAAAGATGCAGAACAAACCTATTACTTTTCAGTTTATTTCAGAGCCATCAGATGTTAATTACGGTGGAAATGTACACGGCGGAAGCGTTATGAAATGGATTGATCAGGCAGGCTATGCGTGTGCTACCACCTGGAGTGGAAATTATTCTGTAACCGTTTATGTTGGTGGAATCCGTTTCTATGAACCCATTAAAATTGGTGAAGTGGTAAAGGTAGATGCTCAGGTGATCTATACAGGAAGTTCAAGCATGCACATCGCCATCAATGTTTTTTCCCGAAACCTGAAGCAACCTACTTTTGATAAAAAAACCCACTGCATCATCGTTTTTGTAGCCGTGGATGAGAATGGTAAAAAACTTCCGGTTCCCAAATGGATTCCTGAAACTGAAGAAGAAAAACAACAGGAACAATATGCTAAACGCCTCATGGAGCTGAGAACGCAGATTGAGGATGAAATGAAACCTTTTTTATAAGAAATGTAAAGTTGAAACTTCTTAGAGCAAGGATAAAAAAGAGCTCCATGGAACTCAAAGTCAACACTTAAAATTATATATATAGTTTTTCATAGTATGTTGTACAGAAATTTTGAATTAACTAATTTAGTATCAACCCATTCCAAATATATTATGAAAAATATTCTTACAATCACGGCTATTCTGTTGATAGTTTTTATTCAAGCTCAAACACATAGGTTTATTTATGAGCTTCAGTATAAAATGGATTCTACTGAAGCAGGATATCAAAAAGTAAATATGATCCTGGATATCACCCCAAAAGAAGTGAAGTTCTATGGGCGAGATCTCGCTATTACGGATTCCTTGAATAAAAAATTCGGAATGAACTCCAGCTATACTGATATGACAGGTCAGGTAGTAAAAAGAAAGATCAATTCTTTTGACAATGAAAATTTCATCAATATTAAAAATGGATATTATTCATTTAGAACAACGGATAAAATGAATTGGACGATTGCGGATGAAACAAAAAAAGTAGAAAATTATACCCTGCAAAAAGCCACAACAAAATTTGGGGGAAGAAGCTGGACGGCATGGTTCTCTAAAGATATTCCATTTAATGAAGGTCCATTTAAACTACGCGGATTACCCGGTTTGATCTTTGAATTATCAGATACCGGGAAAAATTTCATGTATACTCTTGTAAAAAGCAAAGAACTTCCGGAAATCTACTCCACTTCAGATTTCCTGGAATCCAATTTCGGAAATAAAGCAATTCCTATCAATGAAAAGCAAAAACATAAACTGATTATGGAATTTTATAATGATCCTTTTGCCTTTGAAAGGAATAATTTCAGCAAATCCAATAATGACCTGAAAATTAATATCAACGGGAAGGAAATTCATAATGTGGATGAATTGAATACTCAAACCAAAAGTATGCAGGAGGTCATCAGAAAGTATAATAACCCTGTTGAAATTGATAAGGCGATGCATTATCCGATATATTAAACTTCAATATCACCAATTCCTTTTGATTTCCTATTGAGACCGTAAAAATGATAGACATACATTTTTTAGGTTTTGGCTAAAGCCAATGGAATTTGAATATTTTATTTATTGAGTGGGCTAAAGCCCACCCCT
>NZ_MAYF01000320.1 GCF_001684955.1 Chryseobacterium contaminans
TGTTTGGTAAGGAATCTGATTGAATTCCGGAGCTTTTGTTCCATTTTCCAGTTTCAGATTTTTATTATTAATAACAATGGCTTCGTCCCAAAGGCCGGCATCAATGAATTGTTGCAAAGTAAAACGTCCTCCTTCAATGATGATAGACTGAACTTGCTCCTTGTATAAAGCTCCCATCAAATCAGGCAGGAAATTCTCTTTTTTGACCTTAATGAATTGAATATTGTTTTCTGTTCCTTCTTTAATGGTGTTTAAAATGATTGTTCTAGCTTCGTTGCTGTAAATTTTAAAGTCATTAGGAACTTTTAGATCAAAATCAATTAAAATCCTGATTGGGTTTGTTCCTTCTATATTTCTAACTGTTAAGCTTGGATTGTCATTTAAAGCAGTTTGTGTTCCCATTAAAATAGCATGCTCGTCTGCTCTTAATTGATGAACAAATTGATTAACTAAAGCATTAGAAACAGCAGTCGGTTTAAAGTCCTTATCTAAAAATCCGTCGCCTGATTCTGCCCATTTTAAGATGATATAAGGCCTTTTCTTTTCGTGGTAAGTGAAAAATCTTTTGTTCAATTCAATGCATTCTTTTTCTAAAACTCCTGAAACGGCTTCTATTCCTGCGTCCTGAATGATTTTTTTTCCTTTCCCGTTAACTTTATCATGAGAATCCATGGCGCCAATAACTACCTTTTTAAACCCGAGTTCTTTAATCTTTAAAGCACATGGGGGAGTCTTGCCATAATGAGCACATGGCTCCAGGGAGACATAAATTGTTGATTCAGGAATCAGGTTTTTGTCTTTTACTGAGTTGATAGCATTGATTTCAGCATGGTTTTCTCCTGCTTTATGATGGTATCCTTCCCCAATGATTTCTCCGTTGTGAACAATTACACTTCCTACGAGAGGGTTAGGGTAGGTTTTACCCAAGGCTTTCTGGGCTAGCTCAATACATCTTTTAATATAGAATTCGTCGTTATTCATAATGTATAAAAAGAAAAAGCGAAGACAAATTGCTTTGCTCCGCCCTTATTTATTGTGTTAAGATTTATTCTCCTGCAATAATGTTGTGGAGATTTTGCTTTAAAGTTTCCAGATGAGCTTTCTTTTCATCAATAGTATTGTAAGTTTCCCTTAATAAAGGATTTTCTCTTGATGGTTTATTGAAGAATGAAAGGTTGTTTTCAAGCTTAACAATTTCAGCTTCAAGATCGGAAATCTGATTTTTGATCTTTCTTGCTTTATCTGTAAGTTGGTTTTCTGATAATCCTTCTTCTTTCAATTCAAGCTCGTTGATTTTGTTGATCTTCAATTTCTCTCTTAACGTCTTGTTGAATTCAGAGTTAATGGCAATTTTATCTCTTGGAACTTTTCCGATATTATTCCAGGCTGTTTTAATCGCTTCAATTCTTTCGATACTTCCTTCTTCATTGGAAACTAATTTCAATTCATCAAGAAGAGCTTTCTTGTTTTTGTAATTTTCTTTCCAGTTGTCGGTTGAAGTATTGCTTTTTTCTCTATAGTTGTTGAAAAACGCATTACAAGCATCACGAAACTCATCCCAGATTTTATTGGTCATGCTCTTTGGAACGTGTCCGATTTTTTTCCAGTCTTCCTGAAGTTTTTTGAATAATGGAACAGCAATATCCCATTCTTCATTATTCTGATTATCCTGAGCGGTCTGGATCAGTTTTAGTTTTTCCTCCAGATTAGCCTGCTGAGAACCTTTTAAAGATTTATAATAGTTGTTTTTTGTAGTATTAAATCCTCTAAGGGTCGTTTTGAAATCGTTCCAGTTCTGATTGGATAGTTTTCTTGGAACACTTCCTGTTTTTAAGAAGTCGGAACGCAGGTCTTCAACCCTTTTGATGGCATTTTGCCAGTAATTATGGTTGGGCGACTCAGAAGGTTCTGAAAGTTTTTTGATTTCAGCAATAATCTGATTTTTCTTTTCAAGGTTAGCGGCTTGCTCTTTTTCGATAGATGCTGAAAGCTCAGATTTTCTTTCGTGAATTTTATTGGAAATTTCTTTGAATTCTTCCCATGTCTTTTCACGGAATTCCTCTGCTACAGGTTCAGCTTCTTCTTTCCAAAGTTTATGAAGATACTGAAGTTCGTTTAAAGCTTTTTGGATAACAGGTTCGTTTTCCAATTCCTGAGCACGGGCAATAATGTGTTGTCTCTTTTCCAGGTTGTGGCTGTATTCCTGCTCTAAAAATTCCTTATTCAGATCCAGCATTTGATAAAACTGGTTCAGATGGTGGAAATAATTATTATTAAGGATTTTGAATTCAGATTTGGCAACCTGCCCGGCCTTTGACCATTCTTCTTTGATCTCACGGATAGATTTGAAAAGATTGGTTCCCGGTTCCGAATTGGTGTATAAATTTTTTAATCTTTCAATAATATTTTGACGGTGTTCCAGGTTTTTTTTCTGTTCTTCTTCCTGTCCTTTCTGGAATTCATCATGTTTTTCTTTGAAAATATTAACTAAAGCAGAGAACTTAGCCTGTGAAGGATGTTCATAGCTGAATGTTTCAGGAGCATTTCCTGCTTCTACATACTCATGCTTTTTGTCTTCCACTTCATCATGGATGTGATGACTTGCTTTTTCTTTCAGCTGATTGAATTTTTTAGAATTCTCACCGGCATCAGGTGCATTGATGAGTTTTTCCATTTCTTTCAGAGCATCAGCCAGAGAAATCTCAACATCTTCATGTTCTTCCAGGTGTTCAGCATCATCTTCATGGGGAAGGGCATCATGAGAAACTGTGTTTTCCGATGTCTCCTGAGATACTTCGTTAGGATTTTTCTTTTCTTCGTTTTCAGAAAGATTGTTTTCTGTAGTCATAGCAAATCTTTTATGTGAGTGGCGTTAATATCCTTTAAATATAGCTGTAAGGCCAATTAAAGTACTAATTTATGTTATTTTTTTTGAAAATTCCAAATTTCCCAAGCTTTTTCTGCTTGCTGCTCAAGCATATAATAACCATTTACTGTTTTTGCTCCTTTTTCGGAAGCATTGATGATAAACTGTGTGTAATTAGGATTATAAATTAAATCAATAACTAAATGTTCCGGAGAAAGGGCATCAAAAGGAAAAGTCAGGCAGTCTTCTACATTGGGGAATGTGCCAACCGGTGTACATTGAATAATGATTTGATGTTCTTGTACCGTGTTCTTATCCAGATTTTCAAAATTGATTTCGGTACTTCTTGAAATGGTTTGCGATGGAATATTATGTTTGTCTAAAACATATTTTACGGCTTTTGCAGCACCTCCATTGCCTAAGATCAATGCTTTGTTCTGTGACGGTTTTTTATGAAGAAGAAGGGTTTTTTCAAAACCGAAAGCATCCGTATTATATCCTGTTTTTTTACCATCCTGAATTAAAACACAATTCACTGCACCAATTTTTTCAGCTTCATCACTTAAATTATCAAGATAGCTGATGATTTGTTCTTTATAAGGAATAGTAACATTAAAGCCTAGCAATTCCGGTGAGGAAAAAAGGTTTTCTACTTCACTGATTTCATTGAGATCAAAAATATCATAGGAGAAATCTTTAAGCATAAGCTTTTGAAACTTATTTTCGAAGAATTTTTTAGAAAAGGAATAGGAAATATTTCGTCCTATTAATCCTAATTTTTTATTGGAATCCATACATCAAAATTATAAAAAAAGACCGGATAAATCCGGCCTTTGGTTTGAAATATTTTGTAATAATTATTCTACGATGAATTTAGTAGAGAAATTATCTGTTTTTAATATGTAACTTCCTTTCACTAAACCTTTAAGATTGATTTTATTTGAATTTTTAAAAGGATTAGCAAGTGTTTCGATTACTTTCCCTGAAAGGTCATAGATCTCGGCTTTTGAAATTTTGCTAAGATTTTCCCCTTTTACAAACAGTTCGTTGTTTTTTACCGGGTTAGGGTAGATGGTGAATTCTGATTTATCTTTTTTGATTTCAGAAGTTGCTAATGATCCGCTGTAGCATGTCCAACTTAAATCATCAAGTGTAGGTCTGTTGGAGGTTGTACTTGTAATTTTGATGATTATATCTCCGCTGATGTTAAGATTATCCAATGTTGTAGTGGTTGCTGTAGTAGTATATGGAATAGTTCCTACATTATTACCATTAATGATAACATTTAAGCTGCCATTTGACCCTGAGAATTTTCGTTGAGTGGTTAGCGTTAAACTTTTGATACCACCAGCAATGGAAGAACTTGTAAGTTCTCCGGTTCTTAAGGTGATTGCTCTTGTAGTATTGATTGGCTCATCTACTTTTGTATTAGTTGCAGTCCAGGTAATACCATTATTAGTCCAAACTCTTTCGAAGTAGCCATTGTCCGTACCAGGAACATTGTTAAAGTCTTCGGTTCCGCAGCTTCCGCCTCCTACAGGTCCATCAAGAGTAGTTCCCGAAGCAATATTACTTTGTGGTGATGCATTTCCAAATGCATCTTTAGCTATTACATAAAATGTATATGAAGTAAGTGGAGATAGTCCTGTTACTGTAGCTGTTGTTGATGTTCCAGAGACAGATGTTTTCAATGCTGAACCAACATAAATTTCATAAGATGTTACTCCAATATTATCCGTTGATGCAGTCCAACTTAATGAAATAGAATTTGAAGTTGGAGTATTGGTGGTAAGATTTGTAGGAGCTGTAGGAGCTTGGTTATCTACAACTGGCGCACCCCAGATTAAGTCAGCATAAGTTGGATTATCAATAAATGGGTTTCTATTTCCTTGGTAAGTGTATGAAGCATTATTTCTCGCAATCTCTGCAGCAGATACAGGATCCATAGCATTCCATTGTAAAAGCTGCTGAAGTTCCCATGGTTGTAGTCCGGGAAAAGCAGAGCCTCCAAGCATATTACCGGTAGTGAATGTTGAAAGCTTATCTTCATATCTTGTTACAAAATAAAAGATCATTCTGGCAACGTCTCCTTTGAAAGCATCAATCGGTTCAAATACTGTTCCTCCGTATCCGGGAGACACAGAATTTCCTAGTTTGGAACCATTTTTAGAAAGAAAAGTAGCAGCGCCAACTTTACCAAAAGGATAGTTAGATCGCATTCCGTTTACCTTACCATCTGTAGCACGGATAAAATGAATATCTGCAACCATTGGTGAAGCACTACTAAATAAACTTTGAGGTACAATATGTTCTCTGTTATAGCAGTCACCTTCATTAGAATAGGTTCCACATTGATTGGTGCCTACATTGAAGTTGTATAAATCTGGTCCGATAGGATTTTCTGAGTAGATATCTAATATTGTTCCGTCGTTTTCATAGGTAGAAGTATTATCACGGTCAGTTGTATAATAAGCAGTCCACAAACCTGAGTACCCTTTATCCAGGTGCCCATTGGTAATGATTCCTTTAAGGGCTGTTTTAAGGGAGGCTCCTGTTAAACCATTTGCTGCATTATAATAACCAGCAGGTGCTTGTGCAAATGCATTAAGAAATGCAATGCTAAATAAAAAAAAAGATAAAATTCGTTTCATTTTTTTAAAATTGGGGCGTAAAGGTACAAAAAAATGAAATCTGAAAGATTTTTTGATATTAAATATGTAAACGTAGTGTATTAATTTTTAGTAATATACTCTTTGCTGATCTTTGAGAAGAACCATGAGATAGCAATTCCAAATATAGATGCGGTAAGGGCAACAATAAGGTAGTTTTTACCTACTATTTTTACAGGGAATGGTAATACTTCATTGGCTCTGAAGAATTCTGTGTAGAGTTGGAAATAACATAGAGCTGTTCCAAAGATTAAGCCTGTAATCACCCCTGAGACAACAATGAGAATTCCGGTATAGAAATACGTCATTCTCAGATGGCTTAAAGGAAAGCCTAATGAAATAAGGGATTTTGCCTGTTCTTTTTTATCTAGTTGTAAGATAATGATGGCTCCTGCAAGATTAAAGGTCGTAATAAAAATAACCAGCGCAAAGATCAGGTAGATGAACATTTTTTCAGTATTAATCATCTTCCAGAAAGCGGCATTTTCTTCCTCTTTTGTTTTTATTTCAATGCTTTTCCCCAGAGAAGAGAGTAGACTTTGTTTTACGGCATCAGCATTTTCAGGATTTCTTAATTTAATAACAATCTGGTAAGCTGAATTTTTAGGTAGGCTTAATAATTCTTCTGTAAGTTCAATAGGAGAGACTATATAATTGTCCAATTGATCTTTTCCAGGAAAAACACCCGTTACCAGAATATCTCTTTTATTATAAATATCTTCTTCCTTGCTGATGATCCCGGTTCCTGGTTTTGGCATGAACACGGTTGCATAATGATTGGAAGAATCCACAGGAATGGATAATCTGTTATCAAGACTGTTTTCCATCAATACTTCATTGGAATATTTGAAACTCGGATAAGTTCCATAAAATATTTCTTTATTGATGGGATTTACTTTAATATATGCAGAATCAACACCCCTTAAATAAGCAATATCACCTTTTCCATTAAAGCTGATATATACTTTTTCTTCAATAACACGGGAATAGCTGCTGATTTCTTTATTATTGTTTAAAACCTTGTTAACCTGATCAAGGTTTTTAATGGTTTTACCCGATGTGCTTTTTAAGGTAAGGTCAGCATGAAGGTTAGAAATTAAATCTTTGTTCAGATCCTCAAGTCCTGAGAAAACTGAGATAATAACGAACATTGCAGCCACAGCAACCGTCATGGCACCTACTGCGAGCCATGTAATAAAGGTTACAGCGGTACTGCCTTTTTTTGCCAAAAGGTATCTGGATGCTATGTAAAATGCAATATTCTTCAAGATCTATAAAACAGGATTATCGCCTTCGCCTCTTAATTCTCTTTCTAATCTTTCTACGTCATCAAGAGCAGTATCTAAGTAAAAGTTAAGCTGCGGAATGATACGAACCTGTTTTGCCATTTTCTGGCCGATGAAATTTCTGTATTGAGGTTTGTTTTCTTCAATTTCCTTCATTACCGCTGTACGGTATTCCTGAGGGAAGATACTTAAATAAATCTTGGCAATACCTAAATCTGCCGTTACTTTTACATCTGAAACGGATACCAATATACTTTGTTTGCTTTCAGCAGCCTGCTTGCGGAAAAGTTCTGCGAAGTCCTCCTGAATGATCTGTGCTACTTTTCTTTGTCTGTTACTTTCCATAATTTATGCAAATTTAGTACTTTTGTTTGAATTGATACTTTGAAATTCAGCGATCGTATCAAATTTACGAATTAATTATATTTATTAGTATTTATGAAGCTAGAACATATCGGTATTGCCGTAAAGTCTTTAGGTGTTTCTGACGAACTTTTTGCTAAATTATTAGGAAAAGAATCCTATAAACAGGAAACTGTAGAAAGGGAAGGAGTAGTTACTTCTTTCTATCAAACCGGAGAAAGTAAAATTGAACTTCTGGAAGCAAGTAATCCCGAAAGTCCTATTTCAAAATTCATCGAAAAAAAGGGTGAAGGGATCCATCATTTAGCTTTTGGAGTTGAAAATATCCTGGAGGAAGTAAAAAGATTAAAAAAAGAAGGATTTCAATTTATCTCTGAAGAACCGAAAGAAGGTGCTGATAACAAATTAGTTGTATTCCTGCATCCTAAATCTACAAATGGTGTACTGGTAGAACTTTGCCAAGAAAAGCAATAAAAAATTTTGTAGTGAAAGAAATTTTACTATTTTTGCAAACACAAAATTTAACCAAGTTTTGAGGTCCTATAGCTCAGTTGGTTAGAGCACCTGACTCATAATCAGGTGGTCCCTGGTTCGAGCCCAGGTGGGACCACAGAAAATCAACCGCTTACAGAATGTAAGCGGTTTTTTTATTTCTTAGAAGATATATTTTGTACTTAGGTTTCTTATGTATTGCATTAAACGTTTGTTTAAAAAAGCATAAAAAATAATTAAAACACAGTTAACAGCCTTCTTCCACGGATACCGTTGCTTTGCAAAAAAAAAGTAATGATGGAAAATAACAATTTATTTAACAGAAGAAGATTCCTTAAGAATTCAATGCTGGCAGCCGGAGGACTTTTTATTGCTCCTTTGATTATAAGCTGCAGCGATGATAGCTTTATTGAGGGAGAAACTGCTCCCAATGATCTTAAAAACTCAGGCTTTGATACCGGAGTTGCCAGTTTTGATCCTACAGCAACAGGAGTTATTCTATGGACAAGATATTCCGGAGAGATAGAGGCAGAAATCATATGGGAAATAAGTAGAAACAGTAATTTTTCCAGTGTTTTAAGAAGAGGAAAAGGCAGCGCTTCTGCTATGAATGACTTTACAGTAGCAATAGATGTACAGGACATCCCATCCAATACCAAGTATTATTACAGATTTTATAACCTTGCAACAAAGGAAATCAGTGTAACAGGAGAAACCATTACATTACCATCCAAAACAGATTCTGTTAACGATGTGAAAATGGCTGTGGTGTCATGTTCCAATTTCCCTGCAGGACTTTTCAATGTATATGGAGCTGTTGCTCAGTCTGAAGCCGACGTAGTGGTCCACCTTGGTGATTACATTTATGAATATGCTCCTGGACAATACGGAACCAATCCATACACCAATCAACTTGGCCGGGTCCATAAGCCTGCAAAAGAAATCCTGAATCTGAATGATTACAGAGAAAGATACCGACAATATAGAGGTGATAAAAACCTTCAGTTAGCCCATCAGAAAAAACCTTTTATCTGTGTATGGGACGATCACGAATTTGCAAATGATACCTATAAATCAGGGGCAGAGAATCATCAGCCGGATGAAGGTGATTTTGAATTAAGAAAAAAGGCCGCATTCCAGGCATACAGCGAATATATTCCACTTAAAACAGGTAAAGATCTAAAAATTTACAGGAGTTTTAATTTCGGAAATATTGTTTCCCTTTATATGATGGATACAAGAGTGATTGCCAGAGATAAGCAATTAGAATATTCAGATTATTTGGATACTGCCGGAAACTTCGATCAGGTGAAGTTTAAAACAGCTTTTCTGGATCCTGGCAGAAAACTGATTGGAAGTGAACAAATGTCTTGGTTAGATTCTCAGATCAATGCTGATACTGCGAAATGGAAAGTATTAGGACAACAAATCCTGATGACCAAAATGATGGTTCCGGCAGAATTATTAATGTTGCTCAACCAGATTTTAACAGAAATAAAGAAGCTTGGAAGTGCACAGCCAGCTACCATGCAGGCACTTCAAAGTACAATAGCTCAACTGATGGTCCTAAAAGCCAGATATAAAGCTCAGGATCCGACCCTTACCCCGCAGGAAATAGCAAGAATTACCACAACATTACCTTATAATCTGGATGCGTGGGACGGATATTTTATGGAAAGAGAGCAGTTATATTCTATCCTTGCAGGTAAAAAAGTAGTAGTATTGGCAGGTGATACCCATAATGCCTGGTTAGGAACACTTACCAATGCACAGGGGAAAGTTATTGGAACAGAGTTGGCATGCAGTTCCGTTTCCTCACCAGGTCTTGAAGGGTATCTTGGGATCACATCAGATCCTGGTCAGGCCATTGCATTGGCTCAGGCATTTTCATTATTAATTGATGATCTGGAGTATGCCAATCTTTATAAAAGGGGTTATCTGCATGTGAAATTTACAGCAGGAGAATCCTTTGCAGAATGGAGATTTGTAGATAATGTTACCTCAGAAATTTATAATACAACAACAGAAAAAACACACATAATCTCATAGTTTTAAAGAACATATCTTATTTCAATTTTGTACAGGGCTGCGGATAACACTGCGGCTTTTTTATTATCATTTTATCCATATCTTGAACAGATGCATGTTGTAGAAAGTGCTGTTGAATTAGAAATCTTACTATAGGTTAGTAGTCTCCCCATTCTGATTACTATAATGATATTTAGTGAGCATTAAAATATTAAATATCACCAGACTTTACTGATAAGTGAAAATATAGATATTTGTCGGTTGAGTTTGAAAACCAGATAAAAAACGATCATTATTTCTCAAAAAATATATAAATTGGTTTAAAAATTAACAGAGAAACAAATGGTGGAAGATTTTATTTATTATCTGGGGTTGGTTCTGGTGATTATTGGTTCTATTATGCTGGCCAATCGATTAAAAGTTGCCTATCCCATTATATTGGTGATTGCAGGTTTGCTCATTAGCTTTATCCCTGGTCTGCCCTCAATAAAAATTGATCCGGAACTTATATTTATCATTTTTTTACCACCATTATTATACGAAGCTGCTTTTGCCGTTTCTTGGAAAGAAATCTGGAAGCTGAGACGAATCATTACCAGTTTTGCTTTTATTGTAGTATTTCTTACAGCCATATCGGTAGCCTTTGTTGCCAATTCCTATATTCCAGGTTTTTCATTAGCATTAGGCTTTGTACTGGGAGGAATTGTTTCTCCGCCGGATGCGGTGAGTGCAGGAGCCATTTTAAAATTTGTAAAAGTTCCCAAAAATCTATCTACCGTTTTAGAAGGTGAAAGTTTATTCAATGATGCTTCTTCTCTGATTATTTTCAGATTCGCAATGCTAGCTGTAGCAACCGGACAGTTTATCTGGCAGGATGCAGTAGTAAGTTTTGGATGGATGGTATTCGGAGGACTGGGAATAGGTATTGTACTCGCTTTTATCTTTCTTAAAATAGAAAAAATATTTCCTACCGATGTTAATATGGATGCTATTCTCAGCTTAGTGGCTCCGTATGTGATGTACATTGCAGCTGAAGAAGTTCATGCCTCAGGTGTTTTGGCAGTAGTGAGCGGAGGTTTATTTCTTTCCGTCAGAAGACATGAAATTTTCAGAACTTCAGAATCAAGGCTTAAAGGCTCCAATGTATGGGAAAGCTTTGTTTTTTTGATTAATGGAATTGTGTTTCTATTGATCGGATTAGATCTGCCGGAGATTATGGTAGGATTAGATAAAGAAGGAATAAGCCTTTCAGATGCAGTTATGTATGGATTACTCATTACAGCAGTTCTGATTGTCGTACGTTTTTTATCCTCTTTTGGAGCTGTTTTTGTTACCCTGATTATGCGAAACTTCATTAATGTTGCCGATAGAGACCCGGGAATGAAAGCCCCAATACTTATGAGCTGGACAGGGATGCGTGGAGTAGTTTCATTAGCCGCAGCCTTATCAATTCCTGTAGTAATGGATAACGGGCAGCCTTTTCCCCACCGTGATCTTATTCTCTTTATTACCTTTGTAGTGATCCTGGCAACTCTTATTATTCAAGGGCTTACATTACCAGTATTGATTAAAAAGCTTAATTTATCTGATGCAGGTAGAGGATACCTGTCTGAAGAAGAATCAGAGCACTTTTTAAGGAAAGAAATGCGAAGGGTAGCTTTAAAATATCTTAACGAAAATTATAAAGAAAGAAGAAGCGAAAATGAATATTTCAACAAGCTGATGGACCGCTGGGAGCAGGAAGATAAAGAAAATTCCGTACATAAACTGTCTGATGAAGCCAAAGAAATTTATTTTGAAACCCTGGAACAGCAACGCATATGGCTCAGGGAAGAAAATAGACGCAACCCTAATATCGATGAAGAATATATAAGACATTATTTAACAAGGCTGGATCTTGAAGAAGAAAGGCTGAGAATGTAAAAAAATAAGGAAATGAATTTAGTAAAACAGCTCGGGCAGTTCCCTGATGAAAAAAGAAAGGAATACTTCAGCACACTTCCCAACTATACCAATGGCAGATTTCAGAATATACTCGTTACTCCAGCTTTATTGGAAGGAGAAAGTATGACCAAAGCCCTTTTTAATAGCTTGTGTAAAGTGGAAAACACTTCCCCAAAATCTGCCCTTCCATTTGTTGTCACAGATTTGAAAAAACTGCCTGCTGATGAGAACGTCTTGGTATGGTTTGGACATAGCTCATATTTTATACAGGTTGATGGTAAAAAATTTCTGATAGACCCTGTTTTCAGTGGAAATGCTTCTCCAATGCCGGGATCGATAAAAGCATTTGCAGGAGCAGATTATTATAAACCGGAACATATGCCGGATATAGACTTTCTGTTGATTTCTCACGATCATTGGGACCATCTGGATTATAAAACTGTACAAGAGCTGAGAAGTAAAGTAGGAAAAGTAATTTGCGGATTGGGAACAGGTCAGCATTTTGAATATTGGGGCTGGGAACAAGGCAAAATTATTGAAAAAAACTGGTGGGAAAGTATTGATATTGCAGAAGGTTTCAGAATTACCCTGACTCCGGCAAGACACTTCTCCGGAAGGCTGCTAAACCGTAATATTTCCCTCTGGACATCCTTTGTCCTGAAAACACCTACCAAGAATCTGTTTTTAGGTGGCGATAGCGGCTATGGAAACCATTTTACAGAAATTGGAGAAAAATACGGACCATTTGACCTTGCTGTAATGGAATGTGGACAATACAATGAAAAATGGCCTTACATTCATACATTGCCAGATCAGCTTATAAGAGAAGTGCAGGAATTAAAAGCAAAAAACTTTATCCCTGTGCATCATTCAAAATTTAAGCTTGCCCAACACGCATGGTTTGAACCTGTAGAATTGGCTGCTAAAAATGCAGAAGAAAATAATCAATCCATTACTTTACCTGTTATAGGTGAAAAAGTAGATTTGAATCAATTAGGAAATGTAACCTGGAAAAAATGGTGGGAAGAATGTTGGTAAAAAAACTCTCCCAATATAAATAAAAGCACTGCATTAAGTAAATGAAGATTCTCTCTTTCTGTAATTTTCAGGATGAAACCATAAAATAAAACCTGCTCATATGAGCAGGTTTTCCTTATTATTAAAAAATAATCATTACTGAGGTTCCTTGTGAGAATCCTTAGTATGAATGATGTCGTAAAATACAGCTGGCTGGGTTGCATCAGGAGTAATTCTGTAGGTAAATGTAGTTTCGTTCAGGACAAGGATTTCTACAGTACGGGTGAAAATCACATTACCACTGGCATCTAAAGCAACAAGAGTTCTTGTTTTCCCGTCAGGAGAAATAGACCATGTTCCCTGAGACCTTAATACATCATTTAACCCGAAAATTTTAAAAGTTCCGTTAGCTTTGAAATAAGAATAACCTACATATCCTGCTACACTGGCATTGTCCAAAGCAACAGTTGCTCCGGTGTTATCTTTAGCACCTGTCGTTTTCCATGGAGTGGAAGCTAGGGTAAGCTGTCCGTTTTTAGGTTCCGCATGAGCCGTTCTTGTATGGATAATGTCGTAATAAATAGACTGGTCAGCAGCATTAGGACGGATTCTGTACGTAAATTCATTTCTGTTCAAAACAAGAATTTCAACATCACGTTTGAAAATGGTTGTCCCATCCGGGTTTAAAGCGGTAATCGTTCTCGTTTTTCCCTGTGCATCTACAGACCATGTTCCTCTTGATCTCAATACATCAGTCAAGCTGTAAATAGCAAAATTTCCGTCTGCTTTGAAGTAAGCAAATCCTACATATCCAGCTACGCTGGCATCTGTTAACGCTACATTTGCACCATTTTTATCTTTAGCTCCTGTAGTTTCCCATGGAGTAGAAGCCAGAACCTGTGAGGGAGTCTGCTGTTCAATTACAATTTCATTGTCATCGCTGGAACATGAAACGAAAGAAGCAGATAAAAATATCGCTGCAGACAGATAACATAGTTTTTTCAGTGTATTCATAAGGGTATTTTTAAGTCTTTGCAAACTTATTTCTAATACATCTCATAACTGTTGTATAAAATATCTCTTTTGTTGTAAAAAATATAACCAATACCTGTTGATTTGAATAATCTGATATTTTTAATAGGCTTAAGGCTTAGTCGTTTTTGGTTTTGCTGTGTATAAAGCAAATCATTATTCCTTATTCCCCACAGATTTCCCAAACTTTTCAGAAGATGGCGTAAAAATTTACGTAATCTGTACAATCTGCAGGTACTGTATGTTTAAAAAATCTATTTTTGAGTATGAATAACAGAAACCGTGGAAAAAATACAGGCGATGACATACTGTTTGGATCAGAAAAACAGATCAGCAGGCTAAAACTGGCTGTTCAGGACATGCAGTATTTACTCACAAGAGGATATGCAGAAAAAGCAGCGTCTGACCTTGTTGGGAACAGATATAGATTGAAAACACGACAGGTGCAGGCATTACGCGGAGCTTCAGCATCGGATAGACAAATTCAGAACAGAAAACAGAAAGAGCAGCATATCTCGGATCTGAAAGGTGAAACCGTTTATCTTGATGGTTTTAATGTGTTGATTTTATTAGAAAGCCTGTTGTCAGAAGCATTTGTTTTTAAAGGAGTAGATGATTGTTTCCGGGATCTTTCCGGTGTTCACGGAACTTATAAAAGAGTAAACCAGACTCAAAGAGCAATAGAACTTGTAGCTGCTTTTTTTCAGAAAGCTGAGATTCATAAATTAATCTGGATCTTTGATCAACCGGTTTCCAACAGTGGAAGAATTAAACAGCTTATTTTGGATTTTGCTATTGAAAACCAACTGAACTGGGACGTTCAATTACAGTTCAGTCCGGACAAATTTCTTGCGGAAAGCTCTGGGATTATTATTTCTTCAGATGCCTGGATTCTGGATCATTGTAAAGTATGGTTTAATCTGATTGACTATTTAATCAAAGAAGAAAACTTATCTGTTAATCTGATACAATGTTATGATGAATAAGTTTGAACATTATATTCCATGGATTTCAGAGTCCTGGCAGGAAAAATATGAAGCCATTTTAAAAGAAGAACATTTAAAAAAGCTGTCAGAGAATATTCAGAAATACCAGGATAAGACCCTGGAATGGAATCTTCCTTATTTTAATGAAGAAATTAAGATCAGCAGGGAAGAGGTTTTTAATCAATTTATCAGTATTTTCAATAATAATGATGCGGATGAGGTTAAAGCAAAACATTTGGAATCCGTACCATTTGAAAACTGGTTGATTGTTTTAGGACAACGATTGACCTCTGCCAGTATTCGTGATGAAAATGCCGTTCCACCACAGGATTCCGTGTTGATAGAAGCCTGTAAAGAACCGTTTAACGAAGAAATCACCATTGCCCAACGTGCCTGGGAAAAACATACGGGAAGAATGAATGATGATGATTTCTGGGGCGAAGTAAAAGGAAATAACCAGCAGAAACAGGAAAAAGTGATGCAGAAAATTCAGTATATTCTCGAAAACAGAACCTGGTGGAATGTTTTCTTTCATTATAAACACGAACTCGTTTTTGAGGTCAGAGAAAAAGAAGGACATGGCATCCGCTGGAGCCATGGAGGGAAGAAGTTGATAGGTTTTCTGGAAAAATTTATTAATGAATAGTAAATGGAGGCTGTATGAAGGAGGCCGGAAGTTACTCTTTGTCTTATGACTTCTAGTGACCATTTTTCAGTCAATTAATTAATATTTCTTTGCTACGCAAAAAGATTGCGTTCAATGTAAATAATTTTGGCAAAAAAATGTAAACCAAAACAAATTAGGATCACCAAAATAAATAACCAATTATAAAGGCTGTAAGCTGGGAGTTATGGAGGTCATAAAAAAATAACTATTACATTTTTTAAGAACTTTTTACTGGCAATAAGTAATGGTATGAATAAGAGTAACTTCCATCTTCCAACCTAAAAACAATAACACAAAAATTAAAAAACAAATGAACACATACATTGATATTGGTATTAATCTGACCAATAAACAGTTCTACAATGAACACGAAGAAGTTATTAACCGTGCTCTGGATAATGGCGTAGATTATATGATTCTTACAGGAACGAGCGTCCGCGGAAGCAAAGAATCTGCTGACATAGCCGAAGATTATCCTGATGTTTTATTTTCAACAGCTGGCATTCATCCCCATGACGCAAAATCTTTTACTCATGAAAGCATCAATGAACTTAGAAAACTGTTGAAACAGGATCACGTGATTTCAGTAGGAGAGTGCGGATTAGATTTTGATCGCGATTTTTCCCCAAGGCCCGTTCAGGAAAAATGCTATAAAGCCCAATTGGAACTGGCAATAGAAGTGAATAAACCTCTTTTTCTCCATGAGAGATCTGCTTTTAAAAGATTTAATGAAATTACAGATGAATATCTTTCCAACCTTCCTGAAGCCGTTGTACATTGCTTTACCGGAACATTGGATGAAGCAAAAACATATCTGGATAAAGGCTTTTATTTAGGTTTCACCGGAGCCATCAGTGATGAAAAAAGATTTAAACATTTAGAAGAAGTCATCCGGTATGTTCCGCTGGACAGAATGATGATTGAAACAGATGCACCCTTCATGCTGCCGAAAAATATGCCGAGAATGCAGAACAGAAGAAATGAACCTTCCTTCCTGCCTTACGTAGCACAGACTATTGCCCATTTGAAGAGGATCAGCATTTCTGAAGTAGCAGATGAAACTACAGAAACCGCTAAAAACTTTTTCAGACTATAAAAAAGAGCTCTACTGATCCAGTAAAGCTCTTTTTAATTATGCGGAAAGATATTAAGCAAATTTGCTTTTTCCCTTTTCTTATAAACTCTTGATTGCAGACTCCAAAGCCAATTCCATCATTGGTTTCAAAGCAGTTTCTCTCTCATCAGCAGAGATCTTTTCATGAGTAGGGATGATGTCAGTTACCGTTAAGATCGTAGCTGCATTTTTACCTAAGTGCTGGGCATTGGCAAACAATCCGAAAGCTTCCATTTCTACTGCAGGACAGTTGTATCTTGTAGCAATTTCAGGAGTGTTAGGATCTTTTCTGTAGAAAATATCACTACTGTGGATGTTGATCGCTTTAGCATCTATAGATAGCTCTTTAGACGTTTCATTAATGGTATTGAAGATGTTTCCCTGGTGAGAAAGGATATCCTCTTCAATTCCCCATGCATATTTAGCATACGTACTTTCGCTGGCAGCATTTTCAATATTTAAAATATCAAAAAGCTTAAGGTCTGTATTGTAAGCTCCACATGTTCCGATTCTGATGATCGTATCTACTTCATATTCTGTAAACAGTTCAAAAGAATAGATCCCGATACTTGGGAATCCCATTCCACTGGCTCCTACAGTAATTTCCTTACCTTTGTAAAGACCTGTATAATAAAAGATACCTCTGGTTTTGCTTACCAGTTTTGCATTTTCTAAATAATTTTCAGCAATATACTGTGCACGAAGCGGATCCCCCGGCTGCAATACTACTTTAGCAATTTCTCCTTTTTTTGCACTGATGTGAATACTCATAATGTTATTTTGAATGGCGCAAAGATAATAACTTTTATATTGACCTCATCATTGTGAGATGTGAAATGAAGAAGGTAATTTTTAAGAAAGTAATAGGTAAATAATTGTATATAAATGTTTTGTTTATTGTTTTCTAGTACGAGTTTTGGAATCTTTATTTTTTATTGGCAAAAAATGTTTCTTTAAAGAAAAACAGGCAAACACAGAACAAAGATAGAATAACAGAGAGCAGATATATCATGATTAAGCAGTCTACTTTTGCAGGATTAATCATATTAAAAATTAAAAAATGAAAATAGAGCATATCGCCGTTTGGGTAAAAGATCTGGAAAAAACCAGAACATTTTATCAGAAATACTTTGGAGCTGTTTCCAATGAAAAATATGTAAACCCGGTTAAGAATTTTGAATCCTATTTTCTCAGTTTTGATAATGGATGCCGCCTTGAAATCATGACCAGACCAGATCTTAAAGAAAGCGGAAATTCATACGAGTCTCAACAGTTTGGGATCATTCATTTTGCATTTTCCGCAGGAAGTAAAGAAAAGGTAAACGAACTAACAAAAACTTTAAGAAAAGATGGCTATACCATTGCCGGAGAACCCAGAACAACAGGCGACGGCTATTACGAAAGCGTCGTCCTTGATCCGGAAAATAATATCATTGAAATAATAGCCTGATCAGTCATTGCGAGGAGCGTCAGCGACGAAGCAATCTCTTTTATTAGCCACGGATACAAGAATAAAATCATTAGTGTATCCGTGGCTTTTATCAGTACTCCATTGTATCGCAGATAAAATCTTTGCGCCTTAATAACGCTTAGAAAGAAAAAACTTGTGCCTTTGCGTTTTCCAACCTATAAAATTTACTTTTCAACAATCTTTTAAAAGTAAAATTGACCCTCTACACTCATAAAAACCCTATTTTTTTATCACTAATATAATTTAACATCAATCCCTCTTTCTAAAAATTTTATTCTCAACGAAATAATTCTATTTTTGTTAGATGATGGAAACCAAATCACCATTTTTAGATACAATCTTTTTGCTGAGGAAGAACGAATGCATCACTCTTTTTTCTAATATCCATGCTATTTCCCCAAAAGAAGAGCAGGAAGCAGAAGTATATTTTGAAGCAGAATTTGAAAAAGAAAGACTTGAATTTCTGTCCGATCAGCTAATATGTAATACCACAACAGCTGTTTGGGCAGCAAAAATATTGTATCATAGTGCTCAACTGTACCTGATAAGGGAAGATACAGCAAACAATCTTGAAAATTTCATTCCGGAATTTAAAGGGATAAGAGATATTTCCTCTATTTTGTCTGCAGATTTATCCTTAAGATTTCTACCGGAAGTTATCATGGCCCTAAACTCAGCAGATCCTGAAGATCCACTCATTAAAATGCTTGAAGATATTCTCACAGAATTTCATTATTCAGGAATCGGATATGATCTTGATCTGAAACAGGTAAACTGGGAAGAAGAACTGAAAGACAAAACCTACAGGAAATTATATCTGGAAAGAATTGTAGAAAAAAAAGACTATAAACTGGCGGAAATTCCGTTCATCAATAAACTGCTTATGGCAGAATTTGGAATGCATAAAGAAGCATTCTGGAGAGAATTAAAAATAATAACTGAAGAAAATCAATGACGCAGCATATCAATACACTGAATACTGTTCTGAACTACGTAAAAGATACCTTTGTTGGTAAAAATGATGTCGTAGACCTGTTGGGGATCTGTCTTTTAGCAAGGGAGAACGCCTTTCTATACGGTCCGCCGGGAACCGCAAAGTCAGCTATTGTAAGAACGTTGGCCAAAACGGTAAAAGACGGGAAAAATTTTGAATATCTTTTAACCCGTTTTACAGAACCGAACGAAATATTCGGGCCTTTTGATATCAGAAAATTAAAAGAAGGTGAACTTTTGACCAATACTGAAGGGATGATGCCTGAAGCTTCCATGGTTTTCCTGGATGAGATCTTCAATGCCAATTCTGCTATTTTGAATTCCCTTCTGATGGCGCTTAACGAAAAGATCTTCAAAAGAGGAAAAGAAACAAAACACTTACCTGCATTAATGTTTGTGGGAGCAAGTAACGTTCTTCCTGAAGATGAAGCACTGAATGCCTTATTCGACCGTTTTCTGGTAAGGATCAATGTAGATTATGTGAAACCTGAGCTCTTGCAACAAGTACTTTTAGCTGGAAGAAAGCTGGAAAACGAAGAAAAAACAGATGTTCCGGAAATTCATGCCCATGAGATCAGAGAATTACAGAACCTGTGCAGAACAATAGATTTAAGGCCAATTTATGAGGTGTATCTGAATACTATTATGAGTCTGAGAAATACTGGGATTGCTATTTCGGACCGTAGAGCAGTAAAACTTCAGAACCTCATCGCTGCAAGTGCTCTGATTTGTGGAAGAAATGAAGCTGTTCTTTCAGATCTTTGGGTATTAAAACATATCTGGGATACAGAAGAACAGATTGAAATTCTGGAAGGGATCATCAACCGGACTATTGAGAAAGACAATCATCCGGACTCTCATCCACAGGCGATGCAGAACAAAACGCCCAATCCGGAAGAAGTGATGAAGGATGTAAAAATCCTTGTGGATAAATGGAATCAGGGACCGTTAAGCTTTGAGGAACAAAACGTAATCAAAGATAAACTAAGATACCTGCAGACACGCTGCGACTGGATCAGAAACCCTGAACAAAAGCAATATATCCAACAGGAAATTGAAAGCTTATGGCAGAAAATCCTACAGACAATATAAAAGAATTCTGGGCAGAACTTCCCCGGACCGATGAAGATTATCTGGGCTCTATCAGGGACTGGAAGAATGTTCAGATCTCAACGGATAATGAAACCATATGGCTCAAAGGCTTTACGGAAGAACAGGTATTGGCTTCGGAGCTTCATCAGTTGCCCAATTTTTTACTGTATGAATTGAGGGATGGATTGTTATTTAAAAAAGAGGCATTGGTTCCCAGTAAAAAAATGAGAGCAGCATTGCTTTGGATGCCGATTGATAAAGCTTTACGCCTTACTTTTCCTGCTTCCAATCAGAATTATTTCGGAATCAGTGAAAAAGTTCAGATCAGATTAAAGGAAAGTGATGAAGAACACTCTGTAATTGCCCTGATAAGCAAAATTGAAGATATCAAGGAGAATATTGTAACATTACCAAAGTTCAGACTGGAAAAATTAGAATGGACAATGGTGGGAGACAATGCGCTATTTTTAGGAACTCCATTATTAAGCCTGCCGGGAAAAACATACTGGACAAAGGATGGACATCTGTTACCTTCCGGTTTTGATTTTGAGTTTAAAAATCTGAGTACCTTTTTACAGCAGAAATATAATAAAGAATCAGACGGATGGTTGCTATGGGATGAGAACGGAAGGTATCTTGCCATAAAGAAAACAGATTTCCGGGTTTTATCCGCAAGTTCATTCCGTCTTACTGAAAAATCAAGAGAATGGAATTAAAGGTATACCTCCAGTCTTATGAAAACTATTTCTGGGAATGGAAAACTGATGAAGATGTTCCCGGAGATTCCGGGTATCATGAAAACAACCTCCTCTCCATTTCAGGAATTGGGGCCATTGCTTACAGGCCTTATGTGATAGAAATTCTTAAAGAACTTCAACCACAGGGGTGGCCGCCGTTTGGAGCTTTACTGATGGTTTTATATGCAACGCAGGAAGGATATACGGATTTTACAACTCCTTTAAGGCATACTACAAAGTTTTACAGCGCTGAAAACTTTGAGTTCAATGCTGAAAGAGCAATTGAATTTCTTGAAAAAATAAAAGCACTTCCCACAATTTACAAACAAAAACAGAACAGGATTGTACTGTTGCAGACCCTGTTTAAAAATAGTCCTAACAGTGTATCTTCTGTTACTTCTGAATTCAATCTGAGAATTTACTATAAAAGAACGCATGAAATTTCTGCCTGCGCAGAAAAGCAACCTGCTAATCTAGACGCCTTAAACAGAGATTTAAAAGCACTGGATCTTAATGATAGATTCCCAACCCCACAATCCATCATTGAAGCAATGAAAGGTCTCATTGAAGAACCTGAGCTGAATGATGAGGTGGTAGAAGAAGAAACAA
>NZ_MAYF01000321.1 GCF_001684955.1 Chryseobacterium contaminans
GGCTGGTAACAGCTAAGCATAATTCATCTATTGGAACTGTTTGTACCGATGAAGAACAAAAGCAGGAAGCAACAGAAATTATGAAGGAAATAAAGCAGATTGCAGATCAAAAAGGAATTTATCTTTCAGAAGACATCATTGAGAAAACTTTTGAGAAAGCATCTACATTTCCTTTTGAAACTCCAACATCTTTACAACTGGATATTCATTCCGGGAAGAAAGATAATGAGCTGGAACTTTTTGCAGGAGCAGTTTTAAAATATGGTGCAGAGGTGCATATTGAAACTCCTTTCACCCAAAAGATCTATAATGAGATTAAGGGGAAGCATATTTCGGCTAAAGCCAATTGAATTATAATATTATAAAAAGGCGGGTTTTAATCCGCCTTTATTGATTGAATAGAAATTTAAATATAATGAAGGCTTGAATGTCTTTTATTAAAATACACGGTCCCGATCTTAAATGACTTTGAAGTGCAATGATGCTAAGTTGTTGTTACATAATAGATTATTGGGATTTATGGCATGAAAAGTCTAGACTCCGTGCATAAACTTCTGCCGGTCTAGCAATACTTCTTCTGTTTCACGATGGTCCGGATCATCAATACAGCAATCTACCGGGCAAACGGCCTTACATTGAGGTTCTTCATGAAACCCTTTGCATTCCGTACATTTTCCGGATACAATATAATATACCTCATCAGAAACTGCCTGGTTATAAGCACCTGCGTCTGCTTCCGTTCCATCCGGGAAGGTGATATGCCCCGAAAGTTTTGTCTTATCCTGCCAACGCCAGTCAATGGCTCCCTCATAAATGGCTGAATTAGGGCATTCAGGCTCACAGGCACCACAGTTGATGCAGGCATCTGTTATTTTAATAGCCATAATATTTAATTTTGAATATTGTAAAAAGGGATTCCTTCAACATCATACTGTTTTAGAAATCCCTACTAAACTTAATTAAAACAGTTTCAATAATTTATTATATCATAAATTGTGCAAACTTGTATTTTGAATCTGTTAATCTGTCGCAATTCTATGATTCATCTTTTATGTTGTTAGACAATATCATTGATTTATTATCGGTTTTCTATTTTCTTTGTAGCAGCTATGCTGATAAGCTTATCCAGTTTATCGGCATAGAATGCTGAGATTTGTTTGGGGTTCTCAGAGGAGAATAAAGAGCTTTTCAAAATGGGGACACTAAAAGGGAGTGGCCATGCCCTTAATGATTTGGCAATAGTATCCATCGTATTAATTCCCTGCATTGCCTGTAAGCCATCTGCCCAGCAAACCAGCCCTATAGTTTTGTCTGTAAGATAAGGTTCATATGAATTCGCAGTTACTTCAAGCCAATCGAGACAGTTTTTCATTACTCCCGGAATACTTCCATGATAGAGTGGAGCCAGCCAGAAGTGAAGATCTGCATCCTGAAATAGTTGAGTCATTCTTTCCACGGCCAAAGGGGGCTTGGTTAGGGTAACATCAAACAAAGGAATTCCGGAATCTGTGAGTGTAAAAATTTCAGTACGGATTCCAAGTGCTTCCAGCTGTTCTGATATATAAGCAGAGATCAATTCGGAAGTAGATTCTGTTCTTCTTTCCAGAGAACCGTTGAATATGATAGCTTTCATTTGTTTTATTTTTTGAAAATTACTTTTGGAAGTCCTATTTCTCCATACATCAGGCTCTTTACCAAGGGTTTTAAAAGTTCAGTGGCTAATACATATAATGACGGATCATGGGAACTATGCGCTCTGACAACTACTTTCTGATCTTTAAAATGCTTTAGATCTGCATAAATCAGGCGGCGTTTCCAAAGATCAAGTAATATCTTTTCAGCACTGTTTAAATCCACATAAACAGCATAAGGTGAAAGCTTTTCCATAAGAAACATATAGGCCCAAGGTGGAATAATAGCATCTGTTGAACAAACAATTCCAACAGCCTTGTTTTGATACACAGAATAATCTACTGCTGAAATTGATTCTTTAAATTCTTTTTCCTTCACAATCATTCCCATAAAAAGATGATCCTTAATATCTAATTCTATAATTTCTGTAGTAGGCTTATAGTCTGAAAAGTCAAAAGCAATAATGCCTGAAGCAGCTGCTTTATTGACGAAAACCTGAGTATCCATTGCTTATGTTTTTATAATAAAATGTTATAACTTATCTTATTTTTGAAAGGGCTTCCTCATATTTTTTCTCTACCGCTGACCAGTCTAATACAGACCAGAAAGAATCCAGATAATCTGCTCTTTTGTTTTGGTAAGCCAGATAATAGGCATGTTCCCAAACATCAATTCCAAGGATCGGAAAGCCTCTGTTTACCAGAAGAACATCCATCATTGGGTTGTCTTGATTAGGCGTAGCGCTTACGGCAAGAGAACCGTTGAATTTTACATACAACCAAACCCATCCGGATCCGAATTGCCCTAACCCGGATTTCTTCATCTCAGCCTTCAGATCTTCAAGGCTTCCAAACGTGGCTGTGATCGCTTCATTCAGCTTTCCTTCGGGAGTTAATTTAGGTTGTGGAGAAAGGATTTCCCAGAATAAAGAATGATTGAAGTGCCCGCCGCCGTTATTTCTTACAGCAGGACTGTATTCACTGATCCTTTGTAGTAAAGAGTCCAGATCCGGGTTAGTTTCATTGGTTTGCTCCAGGGCAGTATTCAGGTTGTCTACATAAGCCTGATGGTGGCGCTGGTGGTGGATAGTCATTGTATTTTTATCTATAAATGGTTCCAGTGCATCGTAGGCATAGGACAGCTGAGGTAGTGTAAACAGTTTCATTGCGTTTATTTTTTGATTAATGTGAGACAAAGGTATAAATATATTTCAATAAAACAACTTTTTTGTTGTTTTATTAATTGTGGTGAATTTTATTTTAAATTGCTGTAAATTAGATTATTGTTATTTGTTTTTTAAAGATTATAGAAAATGACTATCTTTGTTGTTGAAAAATAAAACAACTAAAATATTGTCAAATGAAGAAGCCGGCAGCAGATCGCATTCTGATGTTTTTAAAGATGAGGGGGGAAGCCACTTCACTTCTGATGGCTAAGGAGCTGTCCATCACAAAAGAGGGAGCGAGAAAGCATTTGCTGAATCTTGCAGAAGCCGGACTGATTGAACCAATAATAAAAAGCGAAGGAGTGGGCCGTCCTTCTACCTATTATACCCTTACAGATAAAGGTCTGGCTCAATTTCCTGATACTCATGCAGAAGTAACGGTTCAGCTTTTACAATCTGTAAAAAACCTTTTAGGAGAAAATGCACTTGATCTATTGATTACTGATCGTGAAAAGCATACTTATAAACGCTACGAAAAGGCTCTTTCCAAAGCCAAAACTTTAGAACAACGCCTGGGAGCTCTTGCCGAAGCCAGAAGTAAAGAAGGTTATATGGCAGAATGGAAAAAGGAGGGCCAAGACTATTTCCTTATTGAAAACCATTGCCCGATTTGTGCTGCAGCAACAGAATGTCAGGGATTCTGCAAAGCTGAACTCTCCAATTTCCAGTCATTGATTGGAGATGATTATCAAGTGGAAAGGGTAGACCATATTATTTCAGGTGGGCAGCGATGTGTGTATAAAATCAGTCAGTAATGTTTACAGAGGCTTTATTACCTTATTTTATTCCAAAATTCATACATTTATAACATCAAGTTGAAAGAAGATGCTTTTATGAATGGTAATGGGACGATACTTTCTGATTATATAAATATGTTTTGGCTGTTTTCCTGGCCACAATGGGTTGCGTTCAGCCTGATGAGCAATGTTTTTTTGTATTTATTTTCAATCGGGGTGTATCTTTTTATTGATAAAACCTGTCGTAAAAGCCCATTGCAGGAAAAGAATCATCCAGTTTCAGCATCAGATTTTTTTTTAAGCCTTTTTACTGTTCTTTGTAATAGCCTTGTCATGCTCATAGGTGTTTTTTTATGGAAGAACGGCTGGATTGAGCTTGGGAATACCCAATCAGGGATTACGATTGCTCTGCAGGTTATAGCATTACTTCTTTTCATGGACCTCTTCATGTATTTTTTTCACTATGCCGCCCATTTACCTTTTGTCTATAAATTGATACATGGAAAGCATCATGAACACGTAAGTACCAATTATCTGAGCCTTTTTGTTCTTCATCCCTTTGAGACCATAGGTTTTGGGTTGATGATGCTGGTCTTGCTGATGGGGTATGATTTTTCCGTGATTTCCATTTCTATTTACCTGCTTATTAACCTTGTTTGGGGAACCATAGGACATTTGAACCGGGAATTCTTTCCTGCCAGTTTTGACCGGTATTTAGTGGGCACTACCAGGTTCCATAACCGGCATCATTTGGATGAAACTAAAAATTTTGGGTTTTATACCTCTATTTGGGACAGACTGTTTGGAACCTATAAATAGAAGAGTAGGTCATTTTTGTTGATAAATTCTCACACAGATTTCCAAAAGCTTTTTTATATTTCTTATTTTAAAAATCCTTTGTGCCTTTTGCGTTGAGAAAAACCTGTCATAAACAGATATACAAAACCTAATTTCTATTCAGTTCCTTTGCCTCATCCCAGCATGCAGCACAGAGAATTTTATAGTCACAGCTGATGAACCAATCCTCCTGATCCTGATCTGTTTCAATCTGTTTCTGGGATTCTTCACACATATCACACCAGGCATCCGGACGGCCAAGATCTGCTTCATCAAATTCATGAAAGCCCACAGGTCTTCTATCCAAAAGGCTATGGGCAAGATGGGTACACAGCAAACCTATTTCCTGCTTTCCGTGCAGGGAACATTCAGTATATTTTTTTGACATTTTTAAACGAAATTTTAGGTGTATTCAAAACAGATGACTGCCTTTTTGATGGATTCATCATAAAATAGAAAGATCTGATCTGCCGCATTCTGCTGGAAATCATAGCCTTCAATACAGCATATATAATCTAATGGCTTTTCATTCAGATTGGGTTTGTTTATAAGATTTTCACCTCCGAAATCACTGTCTTCAAGACTCTTTTTCTCAGTATTAAGTTCCTCAAAGATGCCATATAATTTTTTTGCTGCTCTTTCAGCCATATACTCCGAATCTTCATCTTTTTCAAGATCTTCAACGGTTAACAGGCGAAGTCTTTCCAGCCTGCGGATATCGTTCACAGTAAGCCCAGGTCTGCAGGAGTATTTATCATACAGCTTTCCATGCTTTTTGAAATAGGCTTTCTTCAACTGGTACATGGCTTCATTCATATTATATTCTATCTCCAGATCAGAAAACTCTTCTCCATATTGTTCAGGCGTGATTTCTGTAGAAGTCCGGAAATAATTCCAGTCTGCATCAAACTTATATTTTCCGTCAATAATATCAAAACCTAGCATATCCGCTTTCGTAAACGGAGTATGATACTCTTCACTTTCTTCCCCCACACAGCCTTCATAAATTTCCTTTACAGAAACCATATGAAGCCATTCATTTTTGGAGGGATCAAGCAGTTGAAGGTTAAAAGAACAAATAGGCAGAAAATATTTTTTGTGGTTTTCCAGGTCATCATAAAATACATCTTCATAGGCCGGGAAAAGTTTAATGAGTGCACTCATAGAGTAGAAATTAATTTTTAAGTAACCTTAGTGTTATCCTTCAAAAATACGATTAATTGTAAAGAATATGAGGATTAAAGTTTGATTTCATTCAAAACCTTGCCTAGCAGACTGTTAAAATGTTCAAGTTCAGCCGGACTAAGTATCGCCATAGTTTGCCGGGTGATTTTTTTTCGGAATGTTTCAGAATTTTCAATTACAAATTTTCCTTTTTCAGTGGCAGAGAGTATGAATTTTCTTCGGTCTGTCTCATCCTGTCCCAGGGTATTTTTTTTACGGAGAATAAATTCAATGATGTTATTTGTGAAAGTATTATCATCGTGTTGAGAAAATTATACAGATTGAGATAAAAATAAACCATTAAGATTTTTAAAGAAGATAAGAAAAGCTAGGGATAAATCTTTCGATTTTAACTCTGTATCACCACTTCAAGTGAAACTGCTCTTAACTATTCCTAAATATTTATTAATCTTAATGGTTTAGCGCTATTATCTAAAGAGGAATTTAACCATAAATATTCATTCAATACAATATATGATCATGGTGCTATTGGTGTTGAAAAAATCACTGTTTTGCTTTCATAGCGGCTTGAATTCTCTCTTCAATAAGCCTCCAGTCGTACAAATGAAATACTCTTCCGTTACTCATGGCTACAAAAACTCCTTTAGGAAATTTAGGGCCTAAATTAACGTTGGTTACCTCAGAACCGTCACTTTCAAGAGTAGAAACCGGGATCGCTGCAATTCTTCCTTTTGCAGGATTTTCTCTCAGATAAACATTAAAGGAATCGTTCTGCTGATCGGAAACCAAAATATATCCTTTTCCTTTGGACGTAGGATAAATGGAAATTCCTTCTACATCCGATGTAAAATCACCTTGTCCGAAAACGAGAATTTCTTCATTTCCTTTTGCCGGGTCTGCATAATATTGGTGAACCCCAAACTGCTCATCGGAATAATAAATATATCCCAGTTCATCATCCACTGCGATGCTTTCAATTTCTTTTAACCCACTGTATTTCCCAAACTTGCGGATCACATCTCCAGTGATACTTCCATTCTTTTCAGAGAGCTTGTATTGCCATAAATACCCGTCTTTGGGTCCGGATTTTCTTCCGACAATCACAAAAAGATCTTCTGTATCAGGGTTTTTGTACATAGAAATTCCCATTGGACCTCGTTCTGTTTCTCCATCAAACACAGAAAACTCACCAACTTCTTTTAACTCAGGAAGTGAATAGAGCTTTACCTTATTGGTTTCACGTTCTGTAACTGCTGCAATGTCTGTCTTTTTTCCATTTAAAGTAAAACCATATTCAATATCCACGTTATTGGGACGTTTCAGCCCTAAAACTTTATGAGTGATTTTACCGTTCAGATCAAAGGCATACAGTCCGCCATCCGTATCCTTATCTGTTCCGATGATGATACTTTTTGAAGCATCTTTAGGATTGATCCATATTGCAGGATCATCGGTATCATGAACTACGGTTTCCGTAATAATGGTTGGCTTTAATTTTTCTACAGATTGATGCTGTCCTTTGCAGCTCATTACGAAAGGAAAAGTGGTAAGTGCTGCTAAATAAAATGTTATCTTCTTCATATTCTTAAAAATCGAATTTCACTCCCATGGTAAATCTAGGCCTGTAATATTCTGCCTGTGCCGTTCTGCTTGGAATACCCTGGTAATATCTTAACGGTTGATTCGTTAAATTATTGGCTTCGGCAAAAATTCTTAGCTGGCTTGTAATTTTATAGGAAGCATTGGCATCCAGGAAGAACTGTTTATCATAATACCGGTCATCAAAAGATTTTCCGCCCAGCTCATCAATGTAATGAGAGGCATAATTCATGGAAACCCTTGCAGAGAAACGTTTATTCTCCCACGAAAGTGATCCGTTGAACATATGCGGAGCTGCTCCCGGAAACCCTACATCTGTTCTTTCAATTCCTTCTTCATTGGTAATTCCTTTAGCTTTTGAATGAGTATAAGTATAGTTAACATAAACTCCCAAACCTTTCCAGAATGCACCTGGGATAAAATCCAACTGTCTCTGTAAAGCCACTTCAAAACCATAGATACTTACATTGTCTCCATTACGCTGCTGGGTAAACTTCCAGTTGCTTTCTCCTGCCGGAATTGGGTTGGATTGTCCCGCAAAATCGTTGGCAAAATCATCGGCCGTATAATTTCTTCTGGAAAAAGTATAAATAAAGTCTTTCAGGTTTTTGTAAAAGATCCCTCCGGAAAGAATTCCCACAGATTTAAAGTACTTTTCTGCCATAAAATCGAAATTGTAAGAATAGGTTGCCTTTAGATTAGGATTTCCTGCTGATACAATTTCGTCTTCCGAAATAACGTTAAGATAAGGAACCAATGAATAATAGTTCGGGCGGGCAAGGGCCGTTGTAAATGCTGCACGAAGCACAAGATCCTGAACCGGAACATACTTGAAAGACAAATTCGGAAGGACATTGGTATAGGTATTGGTGTTATTGATTTTTCCAACCAGATCTTTTTCATTCATAACGTAATTTCCGGTGTAATCAATCTTGGTAGTTTCCACACGTGCTCCTACGATCATAGAGAGTTTATCATTGAAATCCTGGTCCCAACGGATATATCCTGCATAGATCTGCTCTTTGGCGCTGTAATTATTGGAAAGGAATTTTGAAGGCTTCGATTTTCCGTTGAATAAAGCAGGATTAAACAAATCCAATCCTCCTAAATAAGCAGGATCAACAAATGTTCCCGGAACATAATTTCCCGGCTGAAAGTTGTGGCCGTCAAGGTAGAGAGTAGGCACAGACAGAAGGCTTCCCATACTGCTCGTAGGTGTAAATGCATAAAAATCATTTTCCCTTTCCTTTTCTTTCAAACGGAGCCTTGCCCCGGTACGAAGTCTTCCTTTTTGACCATCAATTACAGAAAAAGGGAAACGTACATTCACTTTAGCACCAAATTCTTTTTCCTGAGTGAAGCTGTTGGCATCGGAAAGATCGCTGAGTTTATAGCTTCCCAGGTTATCTGCGGTAAGAAGGCTGAACATTGGTTTTCTTGGATTACTTAGGTCCGGAGAAAAGTTCATCTTGCTGTTCTCAAATTCAATATAACGCTGGTGAGGCTTGTCTTCACTTGCTATAGCATAATTCATGGACCAGTCGAGATCTACCTTAGAACCCAGCAAATGTTCTCCTCTTAATGCATAATTCTGAACTTTTTGTTTTTCAAGACGGGTATTGTCATTTGTGGCATCTCCGCCTTTGTTTTGCCTTGTGATACTGCCTTTCCAGTCAATGATTTCAGATTCATCAGCATTGTAAACCGGTTTTATTTTATATCCCAGAGCAAATCTGTTTTCCTTATCGTTTCTGAAGTTGTACATCGCTGAAGCATAGATCTTGTTCTTGGAATTGAATTCATAATCCATATTCAGATCAAAACTGTGTCTGATACGGTGTTCGTTATAGTGACGAACGCCCATTTTGCTTACATAAACCGTTTGAGCCTTATCATTGGCCTGGCTCCATACTGGTTCTATATTGTCTGATCCAAAATTATTATTGTTGTAAGAGAAGCTGAATACAGCACCCAGTTTCTTATTTAAAAAACGATCTCCATAGACCAGTCCTGCAGTATAATTTCCTTTTTCCCGGATAGGATTGTAACCGCCTGCTAAGGTTGCAGAAATTCTGCGCCCGTTAGGAGAAGCTCTTGTAATCAAGTTGACAGAGCCACCAATAGCATCAGCATCCATATCAGGAGTAAGGGTTTTATTGACTTCAATGGTTGAAATCATATCAGAAGGAATAAGGTCCATCTGAACATTACGGTTATCTCCTTCAGCAGAAGGAATCCTGTCACCATTTAAGGTTACAGAGTTCAGATTGGGAGCAAGCCCTCTGATGATAAGGTTTCTGGCTTCACCCTGATCATTCTGTATGGTAATCCCCGGAACTCGTTTAAGCGCATCCCCGATATTGGCATCCGGAAAACGTCCGATCTGGTCAGCAGAGATCACATTGGTGATGTTGGAGTTGTTCTTTTGCTTATTCAAAGCTCTTGCCTGATTCTTCAACGTAGCTCCGGAAACAACAATTTCACCAATATTTGTTTCCTTTTTACTGAAAATAATGTTTTGCTGGGTATTTTTTTCAGAGGCTACAATCACTTCATACTGATGGCTGCCATATCCAAGGTAATCCACCTTCATGGTGTAATTTCCGGGAGGAACGTTCAGAAATACAAAATTTCCATGTTCATCAGATGTTGTATAGATATTTCCCGGGTTTAGGGAGATTTTGGCTCCCGGCAGGGCAATTTTGGAATCGTCATTGATGTTTCCGGAAAGGGTTCCGGTTTGTGCATAGAAAAATAGAGAAGCACAAAATAAAACAGATGTAAAAATTTTCTTCACTTTCTTGTCATTAGATAAAAATCACAACAAAATTAAACGCATGTTTGGGAAAAGGATTGAAGTTAAAGTTAACATTGTTTTAAGATTTGTTAATACTGGAGCGGGAATACAGCACTTTATTATAGTTCAGAACCTAGATTTTCTTCTGTAGTGTTACCTTCCAACAACAAAGTCAGTTCATTACATCGTATAATCTTACCTTTATGGATGGTGAATTCTGCCAAGACTTTATGTTTTACAACGCTGCCATCTTTCAATACTGACTTTGCTGTATGATGCGTAAAAATGATATTTCCATTTTCAGCATAATTAATGATGTCAATTTTTTGTTCAACTACTTTTTCTTTGAGTTTTTTTATATGCAGAATGAATTCTTCATAATTGAGTTGATGATGATCCACAAGCTGGATGTAGTCTTTTGAGAAGTATTTTTCAATCAATGATAAATCAAGTACAGGATTTTCTAAAATATTGCTGAAAACCTGTTGGATAATATGTTTCATAAGATATTGTTATGAAACAAAATTATCCCCAAATTTGATGGGCAAACGATAACATTTGTAAACGGTTTATTGAAAAAATAATCATAAAGATTTTTGATGAAGCAATGGTTTTAAAAAACTTTCTTTTCCACAAATAATCAGCAAAATTTGTGGGAGGAAACATCTTTTGATGGAGTGAAGAGATAGCAACAGACACAATACATAAAAAACCGCACTGAAATTATTTCAGTGCGGCTCATGGTTATTAGGTTTGAATGAATTTCTAATAAGTTTTAATCGTTATCAACCCTGATCCATTTTCCATTTTCGACGCCTTCATAGAAATGATCGTTATGATAAATAATAGCTCCCTGAATATGAGTTTTATGAGCAGGAAGAGTAAGTGTTTCCGGTAAAGCATTGGTATTTCTGATCATAAATACCTCATTTCCTTCTTTAATTACAATTCCTGTCCCTGAGATAAGTCGTGTTACTCCCGCTTCTGAAGGAGGATTAGTTACTGTTACGGGGCTTAATTCAGACAGACGTCTTGCTCCCATATCGGAAGTACAGCCTCTAAGAACTTGATCCATCAGCATTATCACTCCCGGAGTAGGGCAATCCGGATTGATGTTCACTACAATTTCCTTATTATTGATGACAACCGGGCAAGCTTCTCCAGTAGCAAAACGGATACTTTTGAGACGGTATACAACCGTTCCTGTCTGTCCTTTAGAATGAAGAATAATAGCTTCTCCATTCGGTGCAGAAGTAATTGTCTGATCCGGTCCGTCATTAATGGTATAGGTGAAAATATAGGTTTGGGCAAGGGACCCTTTAAACTTCACCTGTATATCTCCCGAAGCCTGTTTTGATGCACTCATAGATGAAGATATGGTATTATCAGCAGGTAGAGCAATAGAGGAGATGGTAAAATCTTCTGTAATATTACATCCGTCCTGGCTATACGTTACATTCACCCTGTAATTTCCCGGCTGGGTAAACGTTACCAAACGTCCTGTGCTTATCACTCCTGAGTTAGGATTATTAAGCTTAGTCCATGTATAAGTAGCATTAGGATCTGTACCAAATAGGGTGGAAGCATCATAAGTCTTAGGAAATTCTGAAGCACACAGCACTTTATTTCCGCCAAATCCTGCAGCCTGAACATTCGTAGGAATAATAGAAAGATTAGCGGTATTTCCCAGATCCTGACTGTTTCCGAAAGCACTTACCGCACGGGAGAAATTCATATCTCTGATGGATGCATAGAACATTGTATATGCAGCGGCGGGATCCAGATTAATTGTATTCTGACCTGCTGTAGATCTCAGTACAGAAATTCTGTTACACGGAGTTCCGGTCATAAAGAGATTTTCAGTAACAGTCTGGTTGTTATCAACCTGATAAGACCCCGGATTAAAATATAACGTCTTGTATTTTCCTGAAGAACTCAAGGTACTTACGCTATTGATAGTGGTACTTCCAAGGAAGGTCACTTTGTTGAAATTCCAGACTCTTGATCCCGTATTTACAATTCCATCCTTCCAAACCGTTAAATCCCCAAAATTGAAACCTGCCGGAGTATTGGTGGTAAAATATCCCATATCAGCTTTCACATCAGCAGCATTTAAAGTCAATGGATTATTTCCTGTAGTGATGTAAAAATAAGGACTATAGAAGTTATAGAAGGGGATACTTGGCATATAATAGTTAGCTGTCCCGGCACTGTTGGTTCTGGTTCCTGTAAGAACAGACTGTCCAAGGTCTAGAACCGGATTGTTGTTAATTGATTGATTCCAGCTGAAATTCACTAATGTCATAGGATAGCTGTTGGTTTTGAATCCTGCCGCATTAAGGAAGTTAATATCTCCCTGATAAGGACTCTTCAGCTCAAAATAATCCTGAGCATTAACATTCAGGTGTGTAAAAGCTCCTTTTGTATCAATATACCTTGTTTTTCCGGTAGTTGTTCCCTGGGCCATAATAATATTTCGGGTCAACCCAAAAGCAGACATAGGAATGATGGTTTTTATATCACTTTGCAATGTCAGATTACCATAAACAGACAGATAATAAGGATTGCCACCATCTGTAGTGAAATCAAGTACAGGCTGGTTGGTTGCATTATTAAAAGTAACATTATTGGCTTTTGAAAGATAAGCACCTCTGATTTGTATTTTATTCAATGTGGCCGTGAACCCAGAATTCTGGTCAAAGAATACATTATCAATGGCTGTTGGAATATCACATGCACTTATAGGGGTTCCACCTGAAGCTAATGACCAATGCTGAGGATCTCTCCACAATCCTTGCCCACCTATCCAATAAAGATTTCTTGGAGTAGAAGGAATCGCATCCTGAAAATTAATTCCACTGTTTCCTCCAAGGTCCGTACTTGATGTAGCAGTATAGGTTTGTCCACCAGATGAAGAGATAGATTTTATCTGAACTTTATCCATTACAAAATTGGATGGATTGATGCTGTAATTAGGAAGTATTAAAGTTCTCAATGGAGCACCTGATGAAGCTAAAGTAATACGATCTAAACAATCTCCCAGGATTTTCAATGATTGGTTAACCTGTAGATTACCTTCTAAAGCAACATTATTATTTTTTTCAATAGTCAGATTATTGACAGACATAGGTGTTTTAAGAACAATAGAAGGGTTTACTTTATCAATTCTTGAAGTCATTGCTGAACGGATGATGAAATTATTAATAACGCCGCCAGGAAAATTAAAAGAAATGATATAATCCGTATTAGTTGTTGTATTGGTATATTCTATTTTTTCAAAATAATGGTTTAGATTACTGAATGCAATATCAAAATCAGAACCACCAATAGATTTGAATAATTTGATGACACTATTAGCTGTATTTACAACGGGTTGCCTGGTATTGATTGCAAAGCTGTTGTTAACTGTAAGATCTGCATTGTCCATTACCAGTTTTGAACCGCTTAGATTAAAGTTGATCAGATTCATTACCGTGCCGCTTATATCCAGACTGTTACCTGCAACATCAGTTTGAATGATGCTTGAGCTGTTGCTAAGATCATACTGTGACGTTCCTCTGTTCATTTTCCATTGAGCATCTCCTGAAAAACTTAAAGCAGTTGTAGCTCCATTGGGAGTTACACTTTTTAAAGCACCCGTAGGTTTATTAATGTTAACAAATGTGAATCCGCTGAAGTATCCTGCATCATAATATCCTGAATGCAGAACCATATTTCCATTGACATTTATTTTATAATAGTTGCTGTTTCCCGTAAAATGAGACCTTGATCCGGGAGTCAAACCGCTGAAAATAATATCATTGATCGTAATATCATTGGTAAGCTGTATGCTGGTAATCCCTGTTGTGGAAAATCCGGAATATTGGTCAAAGAAAACATTATCATTAATGGTGGGAAGTCCACAATTAGCTGTTGTTCTTGTACTCGAAGGATCCAGAGACCAGTGGTTGAGGTCATTCCAGTTTCCGTTACCCCCTTTCCAATAAAAATTTTTCGCAATGGTAGCCGTAAAATTGATTCCGGAATTATTTCCACTGTCTATAGAATTGCTGGCATTAATGGGTTTAGCACCGGCAATAGGAGTAATATAGCCCGCATTAATTCCTGAAATATTCATCCTGTTGAGCTGAACAAATCCATTACCGTTAATGTTGTTTCCAAGAATCAGATTATTTCCGCCCTGGCCTGTGAAATTCAATACCAAATCACAGTCTGCCCGATTAAATATCCAGCTGTCAGTGATGGTAAGTTTTATCGTATTATCAAAAATGGTAATATTAGATGGCGCGTTCATGATGACATTTTTGGCTTTAGTATTTCCATAAAATCTGATATCTCCGCTATTGACCTGAAAAAGATCTGTATTCAGGTACTGTATGGTTCCGATACCAGTTCCTTCTTTATAGACCTTACCAAAAAAATGATTGGAATTTCCTGAACTGGAGTAACGTCCGTTGTAATTTTGTATCAATACGGACGTGTTAGGAGCAGTGATGGTTTGTTTAGTTAAAACATTAAAGATATTCTGGTTCAATACCGCATGATCTATATTGACAACGTTGCCCCCTAACCAAAATTCACCTGCCTTTATTTTTCTTCCATCAGCATAAAGATTACTTGTTAAAGCATTATTATCAAAATTGAAAATATTGCCTACTTCCACATCATAAGGAGCGCTCCAACTGGAAGGCAGAAGATAAAAATTATCGTTCCCCGAAATGGCTGCCTGCAGGATTTTCTGACCCTCAAAATTCAGATAACGATTGGTTGTTGGATCTTCTGCGTTATACTTAAGAAAGTTCATCGTTACAAGAGAAGACATATCCTTTTGAAGATAAAGATTACCATACAAAGTCATTGAGACATTCAAAACAGGACTGGCCGGAGCGTTATTCCAGGTCATATTTCTTACAGAGGCCGTTGAATTACCATTACTAATGCTGTTATTTCCTGCAGTAAAGCCTGAATTGACATCAAAAATGACATCATCATACATAATAGGAATACAGTTGACTGAAGATCCTCCTGATGTGAAAGACCAATGAGAAGGATCATTCCAGTTACCACCGCCACCAATCCAGTAGTAGGTTTTTGCTGCTATTCCCGGATAAGTAATATTCCCGGTATTGTTTCCTCCATTTATTCCGGCTGTTACAGACGCTCCTCCGGTAAGCTTTACATTCGCTAAGTGATAACCGTTAAAAGAAGCTACACCATTTCCATTGATAGAAGGCGGAAGAATAAGGTTTAACGGTAATACAGGATCTACAGCTACAAATTTCGGGATGATCCCGTTACATGAAGTATTGGCTGTAAGGGTTTGATTAACCTGAAAAGAGGTAGTACCTGAAGTCTGGCGGAAGTTATACTGCCCACCATTTAAGGTAAGGTTATTGATGTCAAATTGTGATGATCTGAATATGTTATTTCCTTTACCCAGAGTCAGATTTTTTATTTCAAATTTTGTTCCCAGCATTTCAATATTCCCATCACCCAAAACCATATCATTGGTCTTTAGTAAATTGGCATTCAGGATTCCTGAATATAAATTGACCTTATTAAAGTTAAACTGAGTTCCTGTAAAACTTCCGCCTGCTGTACCTATTCCCGTTACTTCATCTACAGTAAGAAGATTTCCGCCTGAAATTTGAGAATATCCTGAAAAAGTCAGAAGTAACTTTTTGATATCCTGAGTGGTCTGTATAGTAAGAACAGGGCAGGAAATGGTAGCCTGAGTAAGATTGGCTGCCGAATTTAAAACCATGGTACTGGTAGTCGTTACCGTTGAGGATCTGAAGTTAGAAGCAGCCGTGGAGCTGTAAGTGAAAGTCATTGCACTGATGTTCCTATTATCCGTATCAAGAAAAGCACTCTCACTGATATTGAACTGAAAGAAACCATTGCTGGCGAAATTTTTTGCGAGTTTAAAAGTTCCGTTTCCCTTTAGGTTTAAAGAAGACAGATAATTATTACTGATATATGAAGCATCAATCATATTATCAGGGATATCGATAAGATTCGGAGTAGGACTGGAGCTATCTGAAAACAGGTTCATCGTCAGGTTATACAGAGCAGAGGCATTGGACTTCCATTTCAGGTTTCCATATACATTGAAAACACTTCCTGATGGAAAATTGAGTTTTGTGGCAAATGAATCTTCTATAATGAAATCCTTACAGGTAGCTGATGATGGAATGGTTAATGTTCCGCCGCTAGTTGGAAATCCGCTTCCCGAAGTAATATAAACATTATCATACCGTGAGGGGATAATAGTGGCTGTTTGTCCCGAAACGGAGCCTATGCGCCAATGGTTAAGATCACTCCAGTTACCTGCACCGCCTACCCAGTAATAATTATTCTGAGCAAATAACAGCTGGCAGGCCAGGAGTAATAAGATGAAATATAATTTATGTTTCATGTTCTTAGAATTACAAAATTGGTATGCATTGAGAAGTTTGTCTCAATCTTTGCTAATTATAGGGTATCCCAAATGAGGGATTGCTAATAAAGTTTATTTGGATTTTTCAGCTCTTGTAATTCTTTTTGTAGTTCTTTAATTTTTTTATCTTGTTCCTGGGCTGTTTGTAATAAAAGAGCAATCAGTTCATTATAGTTTACAGATTTGTACCCATCATTATCTGTACTGACGATGTTGGGAAGTACTTTTTCCACTTCCTGGGCAACAAGACCATACTGAAGCTGGGAATTTCCACCTTTCTTTTTACCGGTTTCATTCCAGAAATAGGAGACAGGCCTTAGTTTGCTTATGATTTCAGAGGAAGATTGTAAAACCGTAATATTTTGCTTAAGTCTTTCATCAGAATTATAATCTATGGCACTGGCTCTCACTGTTCCAGCAACATCCAGCTTAGCTGTTGCAGAAGGATTGGTTCCAATCCCTACACTGCCAGTTCCGGAAAAGACAAGGTTTTTTCCGTTAAGATCCACATTTCTGGAAGCTAGAGGTGTAGTGATAGAGCCATCTGCAGTATAAATATTAGAATTTACACCCATACTCTCCCAATCTGTTCCGTTCCAAAAATAATATCCCGGCTGGGTAATTTTTGAAACTTTTGCGGTGGGTGAAGCCGGCTTGGATGTGGCATAAATCATCAGAGATTCGTTACCGGGTTGAATACTTGCTGTCATTGTCTGAATCTGGTCTCCGGTAAGTCTGGGGATCATAAGTCCTTCAGTCTGTGAACTTCCATCTGTTTTAGCAGTAATGTCCAGGGTAGCTTTAGGATTGGGAGTATTCACTCCGATTTTGCCTCCGGTTTGAGAAAACATCAGAGAACTGATGGTGGTGCTTCCGATAAGGCATAGCCTGAACATTGCAGAATGAGTCTTCTGCACAAAAGTAGAGTTTTGCATAGTTTCTTAATTACTTTTTACTTGAGTATGTATGATTTTTCCTTAGTGTGAGGAATGAAATATATTTTTAATAATAGTTTTCGAAGTTTCAATAAACTCATTGGATCTGTAGAGCTGGCTGGTAAGTATTGAGCTCTCAAAAAGGAGGTAAATATGAGCTGCTATCATCTCATCCTTAACTTCATGGCTGATGAATACTCTCAGTTTATTCTTATGATAGCGAAGAACAGAATGAATTTCCTCCTTGTCGGCAGGTATTTCAGATAAGATATTCCAAAAGCTGCAGCCTCTGAAATCTTCTTTTTCATTCATATAAATAAGAAAATCAAAAGACTTCAGTATTTTTTCTTCAGGAGTTGATGTTCCGGAGATAAACTTTTCCAGTTCAGATGCCCAGTAGTCGTATCTTTGGTTAAGAAATTCAATACACAGATCATCTTTCGACCTAAAATGCTGGTAGAAGCTTGCCTTTGAAACTTTGGCTTCTTCAATAATCTGATTAATACCAGTACTGTTAAAACCTTGTTTGTGAAACAGTAGCAGAGTAGTACTTAATATTCTTTCGCGAGGTTTGGGCATTGGTTAAAAATTTCAACAAATTTAATTAAAAAATGAACAGACTGGTATGTTTGTTAAAAATTATATGATTTACTTTATTATTGATGTAAAATGACAGAAAAACAGCAGTGAATTTTCACTGCTGTCAGAGATTCTTACTGATATATGGATGATTAGTTTTTTACAACAAATAGTGTATTAAGCAGGAAAGATCCTGCCCAATTGTTAAGCATATTATCAGATCTTACGATGGATACCGTCATTCTTGTTTTACCACCTATTGTTTCCAGCTTAATAAAAGAAGGGTTGTATACATCAGGATAGGTTTGATTATTACCTGTAGTAAGCTGCGGATAAATTTTCCCCGGATCTGCAAAAGGAGTTCCCTGATATTCATATATGATGGTCATTCTTGCAGGGGTGATATTAGTTGCTGTGGTTGTATACGGGCTGCTGCTCCCGCTAAACCCACTTCCAGTCGTCGTAAAAGTGACATTAGCTGCAACTGATGATTTTGAGATTACCCACCAACCATCAGAATCGTAAGCTGTATTAGAATGGTTGTTAAAATCTGAAGTATATTGATTATGAGGAGGTATAATGAGCTGGAAAGAAGACATAGAGAGAGAAGAATATCCCAATGTACCATCTGCTTTGGCAACAACCGATCTGGGAAAGTTGGCTGCATCACTGCCGTTCACCAATCCTCTTATGCGGGTATTGCCATTTATGTCCAGTTTTTCAGTAGGAGCGTCGGTTGTTCCGACTCCAACGTTTCCTGTAGATTTTATAACCAGTCTATCGATCAATCCGGAAGCATCTCCTCGTGTCTGAAAAGCCAAACCTCCGAAATTGCTTCCTACATTTCTGTCAATACCTTTAATTACTGAGGCAGAGGTTCCAGTAGAAGTTGTAGAAGAAACAAAATCAATGGATCCTGCAGAACTACTGGTTCCATTGGTATTATACACTACCATATTTCTTGCTGCATTCTGGTTGCAATCTGCACCACAATTGTTAATTCCTGTTGCAAAAACATCTCCTGTGCTGCCCCCAACTGCATTAAGAGTATTTAATATTGCTGATGGAGAAGTTGTTCCTATACCAATACGATTAGCAAAAGTATCTACACTGAAGGTGGCACCATCAATACTGAAATGATTAGATCCTGCTGTGGCAGCTGAGGTAAAAGAAAGAGTTTTATCTGCCATGGTTACAATGCGGTTGCTTCTAAGGATACCATCAGCAGTATAAATGTTGACTGCTCCGGGACCGCCACTTATTTTTTGCCATACAATTCCATCAAAATAATAGTAGCCTGTAGTATCTACATTGATTCGTGAACCTGTTGTATTCCCGGTACTGATATCCGTAATATAAATCAAAGCACCTTTCTGATCTGTGCCATATGAAGCTGTATTAGCTGTAAGTTCGCCCCTTGTTAATCTTGGAGCCTGGATTCCAAGTAACTGAGTATTGTCTGTAATATTGCCTGAGGCATCTCTTTTGGCTCCTACATCCAGGGTAGTCTTAGGAGCAGGGGTATTGATTCCTACCTGAGCGGAAAGAAATCCACTAAAAAGCAATACGCTTGCAATAGGTAAAATAATTTTTTTCATAGAGGTGTTATTAAATGATATTTCTGGAAAGAGAATGTGTATGAGTGTTTTATGGTATAAAAATCTTTAAAAATCTTTGATTGGTGAAAAATATAAATACTACAAATATCCTTCAATGGTGTAAACAGATTTGTAATCCTTCTTAAATTCGCATTTATCTAATTTGATGGCTGGTACCCATCTATAAATTTATTTTGAAGAGAATAATCTTTTTCATTTGGTCACTGTATTTCTGCTAAGCCTGAAATGGCTTGCCAGCTGGCTGTTATTCAGATTGTATTTTTTCTGATGATCCAGAATCTGTAAAATGGTTGTTTCATTAAATGATCTGTGCTTCTGATTAATGTCGGTATTTTCGAAATCAAAGATGAGTCTGTTCAATTCCAGAATATCCAAGGCGGTAAGTGCTTTTTTTCTGAGAATCGGACTGCATACTTTTAGCTTGTCAGGATGTTTTCTCATAAGAATATCCGTGAAAATACGCTTATAGTTGGGTTCATGATTCTTTTCCATATTAAGAGAGTTATATTGGTTTTATGAAGATGAATATTTTTCAATCCATTTGTATAGGGTGGTTTTGGGAATCCTGTATTCTGTAATGACCTGTTTTTTAGTTTTTGTACCGGAACTGATCATTTCCAGGATAAAACCAATCATTTCAGAAGTGTAGATATTCTTTCTAAATTGCGGCAGGGAGGTTTTTTGGTCAGAATCTTTCTGGAAATTTTTAATGGCAGGAGGAGAATAAAAAATAAGATGCTGAGAATAAAGCCTGAAAAAGTCATATTCCAGTAGCTTACTCCATTTTAATAGCAATGCTGCCGAAATATCTTCAGATTGATATATTTTTTTAAGCTCGTCTTCAGTACACTTAAAATAGCTGCATAAACGGACTGCTTCCATTTCTTTCTCATCAACTCTTGTTTGTATGAGTTTGCCAATATGTATTTCCTTCAGATTCATGTATAATGGTTTGTGTTTTTTATGGTTTTCCTGCCGCATATTATGTATTCATATGTTTCCCTGTCATTTTGGGTGTGGAGGTATTAATTCCAACTTGTGACTTTTTATTTCCGGGAATAGACAATGTAATCAGATGACTGATGAAATAATTTTTTCATGATTTGAAATTTTAGAAAATGGATTCAAATTTTTTTGAAATTGAATTTGAAAATCTCCTGTGTTTTATTGAGTACAATGTTAATGAAAAACTGTTTTTTCCTGAAAGAAATTAAGGTCTACTTACATTCTATACTTGTGTAATGTATTGTAATACAGGTTGTTTTGTTATTTGTTGAAGGATGCTTGTAGTAGAAGTAAAGATACTTTAGAAAATAAAATTATATCTTTTTATGGAGAATTATAGCAAAAGAAAGTGAATTTTTGAATTTTTTTCTTCACTAGCTCCGGATATTTTCACCAGCTTTCATAAGTTTTACTTAAAAAGGAAAGTCTTCGTTTTATATCTTTTATTTTTTTGAATAATAAATTGCTGTACTGTTATAATCTAAAGCTTGTAAATCATATTATAATTCTGAGAATTTATTTATACAAATCCTTTGGCATAATAAAGCTGGATAAGAAAAAACAGTAAAGTAAAGAACCATACTACATAAGGATGATAACGGAAATTCTCTTTCAGAATATGATGAAGAGCTTTGAATAGTTTGAAGAGCCCAATAATTCCTATGGTGAAAAATACAAAGAAAATGAAAAAGAAGATATTATCTCTGGAACTATAATAATTT
>NZ_MAYF01000322.1 GCF_001684955.1 Chryseobacterium contaminans
CATGATTATACCTCCAGCTTCCGGGTTGAGGAGTGGCAGATAATTTTATATCGTTGATAGCTATTGTTTCAAAATACGTTTTCTCCTTTTTCTGACATGAAAAAAAGAAGAGAATGGGTAGGGCATAGAGAATGCTGGGGATACAATTATATCTTCCCCGGCTCATAAAAGAACAGAAGTTTTTTCTTGGCCCCGTCAAATTCGGACCAGGAATCACAATCAACTTCAAAACCGGCTACACCACAGGTTGGAAAATGGAAAATATCTTCCGAAATGGAATTGGCAAAATTGGAAATTCCATTATTATGAGAGAAAAGGGCTACTGAACTCAGATTGTCATCCAGATCATAAATTACAGATTCAAAATTTCTTTCCGAAGGGTTATATAATTTTTCATTCGTAGTACAATCCAGCTGATAGGCCTGATTGAAAATTCTACACGTATTCAAAGCTCGTACTGCCGGGCTTGATACAAAATAATCAATAGAAATATTATTGTTTTTAAGGAACCTGGACATGTTCATAGCATCCTCCAGTCCTTTGTCTGCCAAAGGTCTGTCAAAATCCTCCGTTTCTTCCGGCCAGTCGCTTTTCGCATGTCTTACGAGGATGAGTCTCTTCATATAGTTTGTTTTTTGGAAGATTAAAATTATAAAAAAAAATATGGAATAAAACATGATTTATAGAAAAAAACTGCGTATCGAATAAAATCAGTAAATTTTACTAAATTTGCAGACTTATGGGACAAATCCTTGCAATAGACTACGGAAAAGCCCGTTGTGGCATCGCTGTAACGGATGATATGCAGATTATAGCCAGTGGGCTGGAGACTGTTGAGAACCGTGTTTTAATGGAATTTTTGAAAAAATATTTCAGTGAAAATAAGGTGGATGAGGTAGTAATTGGGCTTCCCATAGATTTGAAAGGAAATATTTCTGAGGTGGAAACCGATATTTTAAAATTCATTGAAGAATTTAAAAAAGAATTTTCGGATATTGCAGTCCATCGTTTTGATGAAAGGTTTACTTCCAAAATGGCTTCATTCTTTATTTCGCAAAGCGGAAAAAATAAGAAGAAAAGACAGGAAAAAGGATTAATAGATAAAGTAAGTGCAACCATCATATTGCAGAATTTTTTAGAACAAAGATTAAAATGATATTACCGATAAGAGCTTTTGGGGATCCTGTTTTGAGAAAAGTAGGAAAAGATATAGAAAAAGATTACCCCGGATTACAGGAACTGATAGATAATATGTTCGAAACGATGTACAGTGCAAATGGAATTGGTCTTGCTGCGCCTCAGATCGGTTTGGATATCCGTCTGTTTGTAATAGACGTAACTCCTCTTGCGGAAGATGAGGATTATGAGGATATTAAGGATGAGTTGGCAGAATTCAAAAAAGTGTTCATCAATGCCAGAATCCTTGAAGAATCAGGAGAAGAATGGAAGTTTAACGAAGGTTGTCTTTCTATTCCGGATGTAAGAGAAGATGTGAAAAGAAAGGGCACTATCGTAATTGAATATTATGACGAAAATTTTGTGAAACATACAGAAACTTTTTCCGATATTAGAGCCCGCGTAATTCAGCATGAATATGACCACATTGAAGGGATTCTGTTTACCGATCACTTAAGCGCTTTGAAGAAAAAGCTGGTAAAAGGAAAACTGTCAAAAATCTCTCAGGGGGACGTAAGCATCGGTTACAAAATGAGATTTCCAAAATAATTTAAACAAGGATTAAAATAATAAAAAGCAAAAAGCTTAGTGCTGATTGCAAAATTTACAAAAAATAAAATTATGCTGTTAGAAAAAATAATTTCAATTTCTGGAAAACCAGGACTTTACAAATTAGTTTCTCAATTAAGAAACGGATTCATCATTGAAGATGTTACTACCAAGAAAAAAGTAAGCATTGGAAACTCTAGCCAGGTAAGCTTATTAGATAATATCGCAATGTTTACATTTGATAAAGAAGTTCCTTTGTTCGAAGTTTTTGAAAATATTGCTAAAAACAATGATTACAAAGAAACAATTTCTCACAAATCTTCAGATGCAGATTTGAAAGATTTTATGTTAGCTTCTCTTCCTAACTACGATACAGAAAGAGTATATTCTTCTGATATCAAGAAATTGGCTCAGTGGTATAACACGCTTCAGAAAGCTGGATACATCACTCCTGAAAGCTTCGTAAAGGCAGAACCTGAAACTTTAGATGGAGAACCTGCAGGAGAAGTAAGCTTAGATGTTGATGCTAAAAAAGCAGCTCCAAAAGCAGAAAAACCAGCAGCTCCAAAAGTAAAAGCGACTTCAGCAGCAAAATCAGCTCCTAAAAGTACGCACAGAAAACAAGGATAATTCATTGTTGAATTTACCATATAAAACCTCGTCAGAAATGATGAGGTTTTTTGTTTGTAATTTTTTACAGTATCATTCTAAGTAGCATGAAGAATCTGAGAGTAATATATCCTAAAAACCTAACAGGTTTCTGAAACCTGTTAAGTTTAGACAAATATTCTATCACGTTATCTCAAACCCTGTACCTCGTAACTTTCATTCCCAACGTTTGTAATTGTGTCCTAATAACCCTTACATTTGTATCATATTGAATTTCCAATTACTTATGAATACAAAACAGGAAAAATTAGAAGCTTTCGGTAGATTACTGGATATTATGGACGATTTACGCGAGAAATGCCCATGGGATCAGAAGCAGACTCTGCAATCTCTTCGTCATCTTACCCTTGAAGAAACGTATGAGCTTTCCGATGCTATTTTGCAGGAAGATTTGCAGGAGATTAAAAAAGAATTGGGAGATGTATTGCTTCATCTGGTTTTTTATTCTAAAATAGGTTCAGAAAAAGGGAGTTTCGATATTGCAGATGTCATTAATTCCCTTAACGAAAAACTAATTTTCCGTCACCCACATATTTATGGAGATACCGAAGTAAAAGATGAAGAAGAAGTAAAACAGAATTGGGAGAAATTAAAACTGAAAGAAGGAAACAAATCTATTTTAGGCGGTGTTCCGAAAAGTCTTCCAAGCCTTGTAAAAGCTTATAGGATTCAGGATAAGGTAAAAGGGATAGGTTTTGAGTTTCACGATGCAGAAGATGCCTGGAAAAAGGTGGATGAGGAGATTCAGGAATTTCATGCAGAGACAGATCTGGATAAAAAAGAACAGGAATTGGGAGATGTATTTTTCTCGTTAATCAATTATGCAAGAATTTCAGGAATTAATCCGGATTCAGCGTTGGAAAGAACCAATCTGAAGTTTATTTCAAGATTTCAGAAAATGGAAGGTCTTGCAGAAGAGCAGGACTTAAAACTTGCAGATATGTCTCTTGAAGAAATGGATGTTCTTTGGGAAAAAGCCAAACAGTTATCATAATTTTCCGGATTGGAACAATTAATGCTACTAATATTCAGTTAAAAAAAATAAATATGCTACGTTTTCTTATACTTCCTGCTATGTTTCTATTAAGTTGTAACCCAAAAGCTCAGAATTCACCTGCTCAGGGTGATGATCTGAAGCCACAGTTTTCATTACCTAAAAAATTAAAGGAAGTCTCCGGGATTACATTATCAAAAGATAAAAAAACAATCTGGGTCATAGAAGACAGAGGGAATAAAAATGCGGTATATGGGCTTAATGAGAGTGGGCAGATGATGGCGAAAGTTCCGGTTGAAAACGCTGAAAATACAGACTGGGAAGATATTATATCAGATGCGCAGGGAAATATTTATATCGGAGATTTCGGGAATAATGACAATAACCGACAGGATCTGGCTATTTTAAAAACCGATCTGAAAGATATTACCCAAACCACAACAAAAGTTGTTCAGACTACTAAGTTTCATTATGAGGGTCAGACAGCGTTTCCACCAAAGAAATCTAACCTCTTGTATGATTGTGAAGGATTTATAGAGATGGATGGTAATTTCTACCTTTTCACGAAGAACAGAAGTAAAGGATTCGACGGTACTTTTCTGGTATTTAAAGTTCCTAATAAAGAAGGCGACTTTGAAGCTAAGCTGATTGGTAAATTAAAACTGCAAGGCGGATATAATGATGCTGCTATTACTTCGGCAACCATCAACAGTACAAAAGATAAAATTGTATTGCTAACACATAAAAATGTACATGTTCTTACAGGATTTACGGCTGATGATTTCAGTACTGCCAAGATTAATAAAATACCACTAAACCATAATTCACAGAAAGAAGCTATTGTTTTCCTTAATGACCAGACTTTAATGATTGCAGACGAAAAAGGGAAAGACGAAGGTGGAAATGTATATCAATTCTCCCTTAAGCCATAGACTTTAAAAATAGAATATAAACTAAAAATCCCATGGAACACTCCAAGGGATTTTTTATTATTGTTTTCTTTGAAATTCATCATACAGCGGTTTCAACTCTTTTGGCGGATTACCGGAATCAAAATTTGCGGAAGTATAGGTGGTTCCATTACTTGTTATGATAAGAGTGGAGATCATCGCTTGATCAGAATGCCGTCCTGAAGTAGGAGCCTCAAGTGTTGAAACTTTAGATAAATCAATAGCAGCAGCACGTTGTGAGATGCGTTCCCAATCAGAAGAAGACATTGGGGATTGCTTTTCCTCACCATTAAAAACTGAAGTTTTAGATTTTGGTGTAAAGGTAATTACGGTATGAAAGCCCCGGGTTTGTTCAGTTAATTCTATTTTTTCAATTTTGGTCTGTTGTGCGTTTACATTTACATTTTTTTCAATATAACCATTTTTGCTTTGGTTCTGGCATTGAATACTTGATAAAACTAAAATGATATTAATGGAAGCAATTAGCATTTTCATTGTGTGCTTTTTTGTGATTGTTTATATAGCTAAAGTATAAAAACGTATTGAATATAAAACTATTATGTTTGTTAAAAAAGAAAAACCCAGGAAGCTCCTGAGTTTTTATTGTGAGATATTCTGATTTAAAACTTCATTCCTACTCCGGCAGAGATACGTCCACCATCTGCACCATAGAAATAATTCAGTCTGGCAGACATCATTTCCACAACGCTTAGCCAAATCCCGGCACCTACGGATTGATGCCATTTTCTGGAGTATTCACCGTCATTCCAAACGCGGCCGATATCATAACCAACAAGGATTCCCAGATTGGCAGGGATAATATTGTTTCTGATTCTTCCAAAATCCCAACGGATTTCAGAATTATTGGTGAAATAAGATCTTCCGGAGAATCTTTCATTTCTGAACGCTCTCATTCCGTTGTTACCTCCGATAGCTGCAGCCTGATAGAATTCAAAATTATCATTATTGATCCACATGGCGTTGCTGGCATTGGCAAATACGAAGACCCCTCTTTTATCAATCCTGTGATCAATAGCGAATCTTCCTTTTACCGTAAGGAAATTTCTGTTGAAATTAGAAAAAGTAGCTTTCCAGTCGGCATTCAGCATTAGTTCCATTCCCAGGGTTGGGAAGGCAGAGTTATCTGCATTTTTATAGCTGAACGTATAATTGGCTCCTAAGAATTGTTGGCTGTCAAAAACTTCCGGTCTTACATCTGGTGAAGTGTTGATAAAGCGCCCGTCTTTTCTCTGTACTTTATTATCTTCAAAGGTAAGCTGTAGCTGATGATTGAAATTCATCCATCCTTTCTTGGAAATAGAAGGAGCAACATTAAACTTAGAAATTCTTGCCCTGTTGTATTCTCTTTCCGTAGTTTCTTTATCATACAGACTTTCGTTGGCCAGGCCGAAGAAGTTCTGGGAAAATCTTGGGGTGGTATAAGCTGCATCAATATTAACGTCCCATCCAGAAATCGCTTTCTTGAAAATCCCTTTATAAATAAGGCTGAATCCGGCAGTAGCAGTATAAAAATTAGCCTTTAAGCTATGTTTCTGAGTAAAAGGATCACGGATGAAATTATTTACGGTATAATTAGCCAAAACACCAATGATAACTCCGTCGTCAGGGTTATAATCCAAATTAGGATATCCTGCGAATGCATTGTACTTCGGATGCTTGTAATTGTAGGTGTTTATCTCATAATCGTCTGTAATATTTTTGGTAGCATTTCCTGTATTGTAGGTGTTTTTTTGAGAGATAAAGTCATAGATTTTTACCTTTCTTCCGTCTGCTACATTATAGACATCATGATTATTGCCGCCAATCAGGCGGATATTCATTTTAGGACGGCCGGTTCCTACTACCTCATATACATCATCATCTTCCAGTCCATAAATCCAAAGTTCTTTTGTTTTTGCATCATGGTATGTTTTTTCAAAAACCAGTTCGTTTTTATCTTTGTTTTTACCTAATTTATATTGCTGTACAAGAACGGAGTGTCCATTTTTGGTAATTACGAACTTATCCGGTTCCACGGTTCCAGCCAAAGGAACTTTTTCCTGCAGAACGTTATAATAATCGGAAGCGTATTTCTGTAATTTAGTTTTTCTTATTTTAAGTTTTCTCTGAATATCTGCTACAGTGCTGTCCTGAACCTCTTTAGGAAGGTTATGGAATGCATCATCAATATCCGCATCAGTTAAATGTTCCTGGATGTATTTTGCCTGGGTTTCCCATTCTTCCGGGGTAGAAGCTTTTAAAAAGACAAGATCCATGGGATAAGGCTCCATAGCCAGCCATTTAACACTGCTGATATCTTCTGTAAAGGTCTTCATATGCCGGATGGCAGGGACATTCATGATAAGCCTGAATGCAGCCCCGTCATATTTACTGAAAGCCTGGTCTCTGTCTTTAGGAATTGGTTTATAGATAATTTTATCTCCTTTTTCATATTCAGCCCATTTCCACTGATCTGAATGCCTGTCCCAGTCCCCAATCAGCATATCAAATAATCTTGCTCTGATATAAGATTCCCGGTCTACGGAATATTTATTGTTTTTAGTGAGGTTTTTCAGGACATCGTCAGTAGAAAGAATATCTTTTGCATCATCCAGATAAGCCAATGTCTTTGGATCTGAAGAATAACGCTCTTCAATCATGTACATTTCATCACCATAATCTTGATTATACTTGCCTAAAGCCTGCTGCTTAGGAATATAATATAATTTCGGATTGCTATGGAAAATATTCAGCTTTTCCGACATATTTCCAATGGTAAACGGAGTAAACGGATGATTAGTAGTGTAAAAATCCAAAAGGAATTTTTCCGGGAAAGTATTGGTTAATTCCTCTGCCAGGGTACTTCTTTGGAAAGCCATATTGTTAAGGAACCGTACGGCACTTTTTTTCACTCCACGCATCACAAATTCCTGACCGTCATTAGCTTTTAATCTTAAGCTGTTGGACTGGTTTCCTCCTCCTTCTCTGAAAGGGATGTAACCACCATTCAGCTCTGAAAGATTGGCTGTAGGAGCTTCAATAGGAATGCCGTAATATTTTCTGTAATGATCTCCCCAAAGCCAGCGGTAAAAACCACCCTTTTGGGTAAGCTGAACCGGATAGATGCTCGAAGAAACGGTAGCCGGGAACGTATTAGGGAAGTTATTCACAAATTCATCAGGCTTGGATATAACGGAAATCTGAGACAATTTCTGAAGTTTAGCCTCTTTGGTGGAAAAGAATTCAACATCTGTGCTCTGGTCTTTTCTGATATTAAGGACAGCAAAACCGCTTCCTCCATAGGAAAAGTCTGTTTTTTCAGTAATGGTAGACGGATCAATTTTAGAACCAGCACCACTGATGATCTGCCTTATATTTCCTTCTTCATGATACTGCAAATTGTGGTCATGTCCGGAAACGAAGATGACATTATCTTTATCCTGCACAATACTTTTCAGCCTGTTGGCCAGTTCTCCATAGTGCTGATTGTTAATATCGGCCGGGCTAATTCCTGAAGAACTTCTGAGGATATTGATAAGGCTCGCCACTCCCGGTACCGGTACTTTACTTTTCAGAGGAAAAAGGTGTGACTTCGCTGAATGAAATCCTGCATGGGTTCCGCTACTGATGATCGGATGATGCAAGGCAACAATAATTTTTTTACCCTGATTTTTGATGATAAGATCTTTAAATTCGGTGTAAAAATCCTCACGGGTTTTGATGTTGCAGTTTTTGTTGATTCCGGGATAGTTATCCCAGTTGGTAATTACCCATTCCGTATCAATGGCGATCAGCTTAATATCTTTTGTGATGCTTATATCATCAATAGGACAGCCATTTTTGGGAAGAAAGGCCTTTTTATCATCAAAATATTTTTTTACTAATGATTCCTGGGCATTTAATCCGCTCAAGCCACTGTACCAATCATGATTTCCCGGAATAACAAGGGTTTTTCCTTTAAAATTTTTGGTGATTGCCAGCTGATCTTCCAGTTTTTGTTTGGCTAAAGCATAGCCTTTATCGGATTCTTTAGGCATTCCGTTGGGATAAATATTATCACCAAGGAAGATCAGCATAGAGTTGCTGTCTGCGGAATCCAGCTTGCCTTTCAGTAAATTCAGTGTTTTCTGTGCCTGAGGTTCATCTGCATTTCCGGCATCTCCAATGAGAAAAAGTTTAAAATCATTTTCAGATTTTATCTCGGAATCTTTTACTTCAAATAAGTTTTTGCCTTTTTGTACGTTATATGTTGCGCAGGAATACATCACTCCGGCGGACATTACTGTTCTCAGAACAATAGAAGTATTTTTTAGATGAGTTTTAAAGGATAAATTCATAAATTTACATTAACAAAAATTCAGGAATGAGTATTCTAGACAAAGCTAAAAATTATGTTGAAATCTTATTCAAAGATAAGCTATCTTCAGTATATTTTTATCATAATTTTATTCATACTGCCTATACGGTAAATAAGGCCGAGGAGATTATGAAGCATACCCCTGTTTCTGAAGAAGATCAGGAAAAAGTACTTGTGGCCTTATGGTTTCATGATACAGGATATATAGAATGTGCCATGAACCATGAGGAAAGAGGAGTGGAAATCATGAAAAATTTTCTTCATCAGGAAAATTATCCGGAAAGTTATATCTCAGAGGTGGAAAAGCTGATTCTTGCCACTAAAATTACTTATATTCCTCAAAACCTACTGGAGAAAATTGTAAAAGACGCAGACTTCAGCCATTTTGCAGGTCATGATTACAGTGATATTTCTGATGCTTTAAGAAAAGAATGGGAGCTTACCAATGTAAGATGCTTTTCTAATGAAGAATGGAATGCAGGGAACTTGGATATGCTGAAAAACAAGCACACCTTTTATACCGATTATGCTAAAGAGAACTGGGAACCTTTGAAAAAGAAAAATATCAAGAAGATCGAAAAGAAGCTTGGAAAAGAAGAGGAAAAGAAAGATAATAATGATTCTAAGTCTGATAACAAAAAAGATAAAGAAAAATCAGACAGAAGTGTGGATACTTTGTTCAGGGTAACCCTTAATAATCACACAAGGCTGAGTGATATTGCAGACAGTAAAGCGAATATTCTGCTCTCTGTAAATGCAATTATTATTTCTGTATGCCTTTCTGTATTGGTACCTAAGTTAGACGCACCGAAAAATTCTCACTTGATCCTGCCGAGTTTTATATTGTTATTATCCAGTGTTCTGACCATCATATTTGCTATCCTATCTACAAAACCGAATGTAACAAAAACTACCTTTACATCACAGGATATTGCGAACAGAAAGGTTAATCTGCTGTTCTTCGGAAATTTCCAGCAGATGCTGTTTGATGATTATCATAATGCAATGAAAGACCTTATTAAAGACAGGGATTATATTTATGATTCTATGGTGAAAGACCTGTATTATCTGGGGAAGGTGCTTGACAGAAAGTATAAGCTTTTATCCATTACGTATAAAATCTTTATGGCAGGGATCATTATTTCTGTGTTATCCTTCGGATTTGCTTTTCTTAGTCTCTAAATAAAAAAATAAATAATCATTTTCAGTCAATTTTGTATTGGCTGAATTTTTTATTTTTAAAAGAATGGTATTTGAGAAAGTAGAAAAAACTTTATGATACAGCATGATCCTGGCTGATTGAAACCCTAAGCGCCAGTAATCCTGTAATTCCCTGAAGATCTTCTACCTTTAGAAATTCCACATCATGCTGCAGAATGCCTTTTTTCTGAAGCTTGGTAACGTATTCCAGATATTCTCTCTGGTTTTCCATACCGAAATACACGATGGTAATTTTTCCCGGAGCTGTAATGCGTTCTGAAGAATCTTTTACATGGGCTTTATCCAAACGTTTTTTTATGATTTCGTAGTAAGAATTATAAGCTCCGTCTACATCAAAACGTTTTTCATCCATTCGGAAGCGGATGTCTATTTTTTCATTATATACAAAGATCAGCGAAGCAATGTCCAATGGAATAGGAAGGTCTTTTCTAAAGGTCTGAAATTCAAGTTCCATTTTACAGATGGTTTTCAGCTGCCAGTATCTTAATTTATGGACAACTTTTGAAGTGTAGTGCAGTTCCGGTGCAATGTTATGGCCAATATATAAATTGTGCTCTACACCATCAGATTTAAATCTTTCATAATAGTGAGGAAAAATCTGCTGGGCTTTAATCTGGTTTTCATCCAGCATATCTGCCAGTTTTCTGTTGAGAAGTGTTATGGAATCATCCAGTTTTTTTCTGTGATTATAAAACAGATCGGTTTGGGAAAGCACCTGTGAAAAATATTCCTTAATTTTTGTTTTTACTTCCCTGGGTGATCTCATTTCCAGTTTGGCTTGTAGAAAAGGATGAATTTCTTCTCTTAATAACCTCTGAAAACGCTGTTCCGTATCAGCTTTGATTTCATTGTTCAGCTCATTCTCAAAAACATCAAGAGCGAGTGTGAATTTTTCAGAATCAGAATTTGTTAAGGCCAGGATATCAATAAGCCACTCAATTTGTTGGTTGAGATCCTGAAGCATTAAGTTAAAACGCTTTTCAGAGGAAGAACGAATATCAGATACCCCAAATAAAGGAGTTAGATTTTTAAAGGAAATCTGCTTTAAAGTATATATTTTTTTACCCAATGAGGCTGTAAAATATTTTTCAGCTTCATTCCTGAATTTCCATACCACGCTATCATGGATTGAAGTATATTCACGCTGGATAATTGCTTCTATCTGGTAATTTTTTTCAAAGTAGAATCTGCTCAGAGAGAAAAGAATCATGTCTGAGAAAAACTCCATTTTTTTGAGTTTTAACCCATTAAAACTACCGGCAATAGGAGAGGTAAACTCCATGATGGCGAGCAGATCATTGTCTTTCATGATAGGAATGACCATGAAACTGTTGACGTTATTATCTTTTAGAATATTAAAAGACGGCAATTGTCTGACATTTTCATCTAGGTTATTCACGTTGGAAACCACAATAGGCTTTGAATTATGGCTTAAGTTATTGAAGGTATTTATTCTGGTCTCTTCATCAAAAGCGTTGATCCAGAAGTCAAGGATATGATTGGTTAATACACTTTCATAAATTGGAAGTTTGTCAAGCTTTTGTTCCTTTTTGTTGAAAGTCATCAGTCCGAAGTTCAGTTCGGCTACATCAAAATAAGACTTGAAGATCTCAGTCAGGTTTTCATTCGGATTTAAATCTTCCGGATCTATTTCTATCATGCTCGACTTCAGATCAGACAATGCTACCTCAGAAGTACAGTCTACAAGAGAAATAATTGTAAAACCTTTCAGTATCCATGATTGTGAGGGAAAATATTTTTTCCACAGTTTAAAATCATCCAGATTTTCCAGTAGCATATCCAGAATATCATTAGAAGGAATTTGTGCGTCTTCTGTAGGAAAAATTTCAGTGAAATCTGAATTTACCGTAATCTTGTAATGTTTCATGATTCCCTGTTTATTGGGAATATCATAATAGAAAGGGATCGTGCTTTTAATATCTTTTTTAAAATAGCTCTGAAGAATCAGGCAGCAGCAAAATACATAAAACTCATTGTCACTGATGTTTCTCAGCTCAATTTCAAAATCTTTTCCTGCGTCTTTAAGAATACCCTTAAATCTCTCTGTGTAATTGAACGTAATATTGGAAAGAGGAATACTTGCCGCTTTTATTTCATTATGGGTAAGTCCGGTAGGGAAGAGGTCAGCAAGAAGAAGCTTGATGAGTTCTTCATTTTTTTCCAAAAGGCTGATATCCTGAAAACCCTCTTTCAGCTCTTTAAAATTCTTTGTTTTCTCAATTAAAGATTCAGCATAATTAACTCTGTACTCCAGGCGGTCGTTATAACGGATATGCTCCAATACATCCAAATATTTTTTGAATGATATATAAACCTGAAAGGGAGAGTCTTTTTTGTAAAGATTGGCCAACTGCTGAAATTTAGAGTAAAGTTATGAAAAAAAGACTATTTCCAACGCTGTTTTAGATTGGTAAAAATGATCCTTTATCGTTCTTTTATTCTGTTTTTATGAAGAAATAATGAAAATGGATACAACATTAGAAACTTATGCTTTTCTTTTTGAAAATATTGACAGTCATCTTATATATTCTGTATTGACGAAGTTATCTTAGTCTTTTGATTGTGGAAGCTGAATCTTCTTATCCTGAACGAGTGAAGCTGCGAATTCTTTGAATGATTCCTGGGCACTGGGGATATAATTATCGAGAATGTTATTTTGATTTTCATCATTGATAATTTTAACAATTTCCCCAGTATTGCTGTAGTAAAAAAGATATGTTTCATAAGTGGTTTCTGCCAGTTCGTCGTTCAGATAGTTATCTACCTTGAACTTCACTTTTACGGAAGTCTTATCCTGAGAAATATCTTCTGCAGTATACGTAGCTGCACAGCCCGAACCACAACTTAACGTAAAGGAATTATTTTCAATATCCGCTATAGTTGTTTCTTTTGAAGGGAGAGGTACTTTAGCTGTAGTTGGTGCTGGCGGAAGATTTTCTATTTTCTGTTGCATCGTTTTCTTTTTGCAGGAAGATAAAACGGAAATAATGAACAGAGAGATTAGAAGTGCTTTTGTTGTCATACAATGATCCAGATGGACTATTTTTTAAATAAGTTGAAGATACTTTTATTATTCTCCTGGGCATATTTATAGGCTGAGAATCCCTCAAAAGAGGTTTCTTTCGGATCTGCTCCTTTTTCCAGTAATAATCTGACTACTTCAGGTTGGTTGCTTTGAGTGGCTTCCAGAATAGGAATAAACTTTTTATTTCCTTCAGGATCAGTAAAAGTTTCCACTTTTGTTCCGGATTGTATCAATGAATTCACAATATTAGCATTTCCGGAATTGATAGCTGCCACAAGCAGAGAGTAACCTTCTTCATTGATCTGGGTATTGAGATCTGCCTTGTTCTCTATAAGGAATTTCACCATTGCCTCATTTTTTGTATTGATGGCAATATACAAGGCTCCGTAAGCATAGTATTCATCTTCAGCAGCATTATTAATATCAGCACCATTTTTCAATAGCTTTCCAACTTCTTCAATGTTTCCGGCTTTTACAGCCAGTCCCAGTTGATTATATTTTAAGTTATCCTCCTGTTCCTGAGAAGAAGTTTCAACAACTTGCTGAGGTTTTGCTATAGTATCTTTTATGACTGCTTTTTCAGCTTTTGGCTGGTTGTCTTTTTTTTCTTCTTTAAACTTACAACCCACTAATGAAATTATGGTTAATACAGCTGCTATATTTTTTATCATAAGCCAAAAGTATTTATTTTTCTTTTATTAAAGGCATTTCATCATTTCCCGGATTAATAAAATAGATGGGGTAACCAGAAATTAAATAGGTATCATCCGATTTTTCGATGTAGATAATTCCCATTTCATCTTCTAATGACGCGTCGAAAACCAGTTTTATTTTATCATCATTGAGAACTTCTGCCTTTATATGAGAATAGGATACTTTATCTCCATCATCATTAATCTGGATTGAAATATCATTTAAGGAACTGATGATAATAGTGTAGCTCGTTTTAATCTGATCTCTGTTTGAGGCTTCAAAATGGTAGGTACCTTTCCAGGGATCTGGAACAGTGGCAGCTTTTGTTGAGACATTCTGAACGGGGGCTACAGCAATTTCTTTGGGTTGAACCATTGCTTTACGATTGTCTTTCTCACATGAAAAAAGAAACAGAATTGTTAAAACAGAAAAAGTAGCTTTTTTAAACATATTTAACCAAAACTATAAAGTTATGTTTTTCTTATTAATTTTTCTTGTCAAACTTTTTCGTGCAATCAGACTTTGTTTTAGCAATAGTGTTAGATAAGGATTCTAAGGTGTTTTTGAGATCGAAATTGAAATTTTGTATGCAAGTTTCTGTATATCCATCTTGCCAAGAATAGGATTCCTGTTCTATTTTCTTTAGAATAAAAGATCCATTATTATTTGATATATAATAATTACTACGAGAATCTCCTCTATCTGGAAATGCCGTTACTAGTACGAAGCCATCTCTTGTTGGTTTAATGTCGGAAATTTGATTGCCTCCATCTTGCGAGAAATTAGTTGTTTTTAAAACAAATTTATAATTGGAACTATTATCTCCTAAAAAGATTAATAAATCTTCTCCTTCATATGGTTTACTGCTGATAATCTTATCTGAAAATCCATCCTTATTGATGTCAAAAGTTTTAACCAAATATTGATTGTTGTTGAGATATTTGTTAATACTTACAGCGTTTTTTTCTTCTATAGTAGAAATATCGTAGGTTTTATCAGATAAGAGTTTATTTTCCAGGTAGACTTTACATTTTAATTCATTTTCTTTTTTGATGATTTCTGCTTTGGGTACTTTAAATCCTTTTGTTTCCGGATCATCCTGAGTATAGTTGAGTGAATCATCTATTTCAATAATTTTATTTGTTTCGTTTCCGATATAATATATTCCTAAATTACTGCCATAGTAATCCCTGCCTTCAATTAATATCACAATATTGTCAAGATCAGATTTATAAAGGTGGAAAACAATTGCAGGATTTTCATAATAAAATTTCAATGTTTTTTTTATTTCAACATTTCCTTTTTTAAAGATGAGTTCCTGATGAGACGAGTTTGACTGTATTGAAATAGAATAACCATTATATAAAGTAGTATACAGTGGCTCCTCAGGTTTATTGACAGGTTTTACTAAACTGAAAATTTCTTTAGTTTCAGTTTGTTTTACAACCTTTTGTGGCTCGAATTCTTTTAATTTGGTGTTATTACAGTTTAATAATAAACCAAAAAAAACGAATAGGAAAGCTAAATAAATTGATCTCATTGTTTTCAGAATCCATCTATACATAAACTAGCCTATTGTTTTAAATTGCTTATTGTAATTTTTCAAGAAATGCTGTAGTTACATCTTCAAATTTGATTTTTCCAAAGTTCTTTTCTGTCCATACCTTCATTGGCATACTTCTGTCATGGTTACTCTTGTCGAAATAACTTTCTCCATATTTATGTAGATAAATTTCATTTCCATTAACCTTAAAGGTGATATAGGTACTCACCAATATGTTATAATCAGAGCAATCCTGATGTTCGATTGTGAAGTAATTATTTTTCACTGCTACTGTCTCGAATCCCTCAGATATACAACTGTTTCGTTTATCAAAAACCAAATGGTTATTACTTTTCCATAGTGTATCCCCTTTATATATTTTTACAGGCAGACTAAAATGCTTCTGATCATATGCATCTTTATCCGAGTTGTTTTTTAAAACTTCAATTCTGTATTTTATGTGGTCATTATTGAAGTTGGCATTAGTACTAAAAACAGGTTGTTCAGACGTCGAAACGGAAGATTGTATACCTATAAGAGAACGAATTTCGTCTAAACTCTTATATTGTGGACTATGGATTTCATTGACAGTCATATCAGGTTGAGCTGTACTGCCCTTAAAATAAATAAAGGGTAATTCATGTTGGTCCTTAGGTATTATATAATCTCCATCCCTTTCAAAATGGTTGTTTAATGAGACTAGAATTTTCTTGTCAGCATTTGTTATCAATTCTTTTATATCACCAGGATACCCCCAAAATGTTTTTCCTGGATATTGAATATCCTGTAAAGCAGGGTTAAAGTATAAAAGAGGAATTTGTTTCCCATTTTGAATATCATAGATAGCATAATCAACACCATCTTCATACCCCTGAGCTCTGATAATTTCATTTTGCTTATCATCATCTAAATTTACCAGCCATTTTTTGTTGATAGAACCTGATGGATAAGAGAATTGATACAAAAGCTTCCCATTCTTAAACCAATATTCATAAGATGTTGTAGCACTGGAATCTGAGGTTGTTATTACCGTTTCTTGTTCACTATCACCATCAATATCAAGCTTTTCCTGGCTTATTATTTTATGGTCTTTGGGAATAAGCTGTTCAATTTTAGGACTTGGATCAGAATGTTTATTACCGATATTCTGTCCTGAAGTTTCCTTACAGGATAAAAAGAATACATTGATAATGATTAAGTATTTTGAAATTTTCATAAATTATAATCCATTTTGAGAGTTACGGTCAGGGTTTGTATTAACAGCTTTTCCAAGTTCCGGTATCTCTGTTAAAGGGTTAAATGAAGGCTTAGACATTTGTTCTGTCCGGACTTCAAAATGTAGATGTGCCATTTTTGCAGGCTGTCCGGAGGCATTTCCTGTTTGTCCGGTTTTTCCGATTTCTTTTCCAGCTTCAAACTTTCCTATTTTATATTCTGAAAGGTGACAATACATAAAGTAGTATTTCTTCCCATTGTAGGTTCCTTCTAAGAAAATTCTATGACCATATCCTCCCGGATCAGCTCTGTAGGTAACTTCTCCATCAATGCAGGCATATACTGGTGTCCCAACTGGTGCATAAAGATCCAAGCCATCATGCTTCCCACCTGATCTTCCATGGAAATCACTTTTCCCTGGTGTCCATTGGGTATCAGAATACCATCCTCTTAATTCCATATTATCAAGTGGGTTATGCCATGCCGAATTTGGTTCAGCTTCATTACCATTACACTCAGAGACTTTAAAAATTCTAATCATTTGTTGTAAATGTCCCCATCTGTCTTCTCTTGAATGAGTGTTACTGTTCACAATATTTACTATATTATCAAAGTTTTTTCTTGCGATACCCTTTTCAGCTTCTTTCTGACATCCATACTCTTTCCAATAAGCCATACTGGCTACAGTACCTTCATTTAGAGTATTGATATTATCAGCATCTATAGTGATGCCAAAACTTGGATAATCACTGGTTAATCGGGCATTTATTTTATCATATTTTTCTTTTCCGGTTATCTGGATGATACCTCGTCCTCTGTATTTCCATCCATCTCCACTAGCTGCATCGCCGTTACCGTTTCTATTGGCATATGCATTATTTGCAATCGCTACAGGATTGGCAGGGTGTGTGGCTGTTCTTCCATCTCTGTTAGAACGTTCCCTATTGTGGTGATAGTAACTGAACAGTACATCATATTTATTTTTCTTAGCATTCCATATTCCATTAAACAAGACATCTGCTGCATAATTGAGATTTTCTCCGTTTTTAACATTCATTGCGGTTCCTATTTCTTCTCTCACCTGAGCAAAAAAATGAGCTTTTTGCTGACAGGTATTAAGTCCTAGTTTACTATTTGCTTTATTAAAGGCTTCCTGTAATGTCTTCTTCTTCTCCTCTGTTGCATCTGTAAATATTGCATTGAGCTCTTCCATGGTTAGAACTCCACAACGTGGACATTTTTTAGAAATCTCAAAATAAGCTCCATCCTTATTCAGGAATTTTTTATCATGCTGTTTCTGGCCCTGAGCTTTAGCGTGAAGATACAGAAATTCCGGTACTTTTTTCAGAAGTTTAAAGGTAATAGTGTCTCCGGCCTGATAATTTTTTATTACTAAAACTTTTTTAATTTCTTCTTCGCTGGAGGTTTTGCCGTTTTCTATTTTAGGATTTTTGGCATTCCCTTTCTGGGCATTTGCGAGAATGGTTTTAGCTATGGAAGCCTTTTGTGTCTCATTAGTGATGTTGGTAGCACCTCCAAATGTATAGGTATAAGTTCCGTCTTCTTTCCCTTTGCTGAGTTTATCCTGCCATTGTTTTAAATCTTCTTCGGATTTTGGGCGAAGATGGATCGGAATTTTGACCAGGTTATTTTGTACGGTTCCTGTGAATACAGTTTTTTCAGTTCCCGGAACTGCTTGTCCGGCAGGTGTCTTTTGTTCCATCTGCTCTTCGGTAATTTCCAGAACAGGAAGAACAGCATCTGCTGCACCTTTGATGAGACCATCTTTTTCTTTAATGGAAATGGTTACCTGTTTTCCATCCAGAAGCATAGTTCTGGCTACCAGATACAATTTACTATCCAGTGGGGCACTGTCTACTTTCTTATAGTCTACACCCAGTTTAAACGTTTTAAAGGTAACCGTCTTTTGATTGGTGGTATCTTTTCCGTAAGCTTCAGCCGTCAGTGCTGCAGCAATTACTTCCAGTGTAGTATATTTCTTTTGAGCCTTAAGGCTTTCTTTTATTTTATTAAGAATAGTTTGGGCCACTTTATTTTTCTCTTCAGCAGTTCCTGTTTTATTGCCGCTTTTACTTCCTCCAAAGGTATAAGTATGCGTACCATCTTCTTCGCCAGTTTCTTTGATGTATTCTTTTTTTGCAAAATAAGCATCCAGAAGATCCTCAATATTTGTAGGATTAACTGTAGTGGGAGAGGCTCCTCCAGGAGCTGCGGGAGTTGGCGGCTGGGTATTATGAGCTGTCCCGTGAGCTGATTGTGGATCAGGCTCAGGTTGTACAGGAGCAGGTTGTGGCTGCTGAGGCTGCGGTTGAGGTTGTTGAGGTTGTTGTGGCTGCTGAGGTTGTGGTTGCCCTGATGGAGTACGCAATTCCCCGGGAGTATTCACGTTTACATTGTTGGTTGCATGCTTTTTATGGGAATAATATTCCACCGTTACATAGAATTCAAGTTGCTGAGGGTCGGTTTCGCCTTCCATCGCTTTTCTCATGAGGGCTTTTGTCAGCATGAATTCTGCTCTGGCAGTTCCGTTAATGACCTTTGCTCTTTTATTTTCTATAGATTGGTTGCTGTTATTATGTCCCGAATCTCTGGAATCATCTTCCCAAAGAGTAAACATCAGATATTGCCCTTCAAGATTCATACAAGTGGCTTCAGCAATTAGCTTTTCTGTAAAACTAAAAACTGTTCCCGGGGTATCATCTATATATTTTAATTCAACTTTATTGATTCTTGGGACATCACTAGGCTGTGGCTGAACCTCTAGGGCCATGGGAGCTCTTTCTTCAGGATTGTGAAGATAAGCTTCAACTCTGAAGGTATCTTTGTAAGCATTTGTATTAAATGTAAAACTGCTTACTCCCACTTTCTTGATATTCGTAGGAACAAATTTTCCGTTAACCTTTTTAAATAAATGCCAGGTAACCCGTGCAGGATTTCTTTTTGATAAAGGAGTAGCAGGATACCATTCATCAATTCTATAGGTAACCAGCTCTCCAACTTTTGGTTTTGTATTTCCCGATATTTTATAAATTCCTTGTTTTGACATGGCCGAAAAGTTTTTAGTTAGTAAGCATCCACTTCATCATCTTCTGTTTCCTTCTGAAATTCTTTAAAGTTTACAAAAGGATTGATGTTATGCTGCTCCTGTGGATCAGCATTTTTTACATTCTGTTTGCTCATTGAGGCGGTTTGTCCATGTTCCATGATGGTGATTTTCCCACCTGTAGAACACATTAATTCAGATATTTCTGTAACACAGCTATTTCCTAATATCTTTACTTTCTCATAGGTTTTCTGCCATATACCTGCAGGAGCGTAAGCACACGGAAGATATCCGCCTGGAGTTGGTTTCAGTTTACATTTTCCAAAACTGGGACCTTGAGGATTAAACTGAAGATCTTGTTCGGTAACAGCCAAAAAATCAGCCTGCCCCTCTTCATTATTCCAATAATGTTTCTGGTGGGTAGTTACTTTAAACTGCGGGAATTGGTCTCCCTGATTACATTGTGCTTTTCCTTTCTGAATAACAAAATGTTTTCCGTCATGTGGAGATGCAGATTCAGACATATTATGTGGTTTTATTGGTGTTGTATCAAAGATAATAATTTATTTTAATTGTTTTTCTATAGTAAAAATATCCCTCTCGGTGACGTCTCCAATCTGAATTTCAAAATTTGCTTCAACCTTTTGAATCATCAAATTGATGAGGTCTAAAGTATATTCAGCTTCATGACGGCAGACAACTGAATGATTATTAATGGTTGATTGTTCATGATATTCATAGTCTTTATCATAAAGCTGATTCAGATTCCGGTAGTCGCAAGAAGCTCCAAATTGTTTGATCTTTAATATATTATTGTCTTTGTCTTTAGGAAGAATGCGGTTATAAAGTTCAAAACGAATAGGAGAGGCGGTTGACAGCCATGGAATAAATTCATGGTAGATCTCAGAGTCTGTCCAATCCTTATATTTTGCTCTGTAAAAAGAACCAAAAAGAAACTGAACAGGTAATGTATTCCTGATACTTTTTAAAATTTGATGATGATTCTCAACTGTTTTTTTCAGGTAATCAATATAAGAAGCAGACAGATCATCCGTAAAATACTTTTTTAAATTATCCAGTTCATTTTTGATCACTGTTTCCGTATGAAAGAATTTTGCCTCTGTAATTTTGCCTGTTTTGCCTACCCTGATTTCTACAGGAAATAGAATGGCTGCACAAGCTTTTGATAAACTTGACATTTTACTGTCTGATTCTGTTCCATTTTTATGGGAACCAAAAATCTGTATTGAAAAGAGATGATCATCCTGCTCAGCTCTCAGGTATTTCAATTCAGCCTGGTATGAATAATGGTTTTGTACAACTCCATCTTCGAACTTTTGTTGTGTTATTGTGTAAACTCCGCTTAGTAAAGGTATTGAATATGGTATTTTTCCGTGAGGCGGATGGTAATACAAACTATCTCCGTTTTTATTAATCTCCTGGTTGAGCTTAATGATCTCATCACCAAAGGGAATCAGAAGAAGAGTTCCCGGCTTCATTTTCACCGGTTCTGCAAGCCTGTCATATACAGCACAATATTTATTATGAAAATCTTTGAGATAGACTGGATTTTCTACTTTCAG
>NZ_MAYF01000323.1 GCF_001684955.1 Chryseobacterium contaminans
TTTTCTGATGCTGGGTTTTCTGTTTTTTACTTTCTTCAATACCTATTCCGTTATCTTCAATAATGATATTCAGGTGCTGTTCACTTTTCTCAAAACTTAATTTTAAAAATCCTTTTTCTGTTCTATAGCGCAGTCCGTGCCAGATGGCATTTTCCAGGAAAGGCTGTACAAGCATGCCAGGAACCTGAAGACTTTGGAGATTCAGGCTTTCATCTACATCAATTTCGTAATCGAATTTATCTGCAAAACGTGTTTTTTCTAATGCCAGATAATTTTGAAGAAGATCTAATTCCTGTTGAAAAGGAATAAAATCATCGGTAGAGTTTTCCATCACACCTCGCATCAACTTGGAGAACTTGGTGAGATACTGGTTGGCTTCCAGTTCATTATTAGTCGCTATAAAATGATTGACACTATTTAAGCTATTGAAAATAAAATGTGGATTCATTTCTCTTCTGAGAGACTGAAGGACAATCTTTTTATTTTTGATCTGAACTTTCTTCAGCGTTCTGAAAATAAAAATAACCAAACCGATCAACACAATCAGAGCTCCGATCAATCCATAATTAAATACATTTTTTTTACGGATAAGCTCATCCTTTAATTCTTTTTCCTTTTCCAACTGAGAAATCCTCTGCTCGGTATCTTCCAGAATCTTATTGTCTACCAAACTTCTGTCTTTGGAAACCAGATTCGGAAGTTTCCCCAGAAAGTCTCTGTACAGCTGAACGGAAGCATCAACATTTCCTGAAATAGCATACAAACTATCCAGTTTTTTCACGCTTTTCTGAGCTTCCAGCGTGTGGCCTTTATCCAAAGCAATTCCGTAGGCATTTTTCAAAAGATCTACCGCTTCTTTAGGATCATTCTTTTTAATATAAATATCGGCCAGCTCCTGAATCTGATTAACTTTCTCCTGTGAATTTTCCTTTACAAAATCTTCCTTTAAAACCTTTTTCTTGGCTTCAATGGCTTTATCAAAGTTTTTATTTTCAACATACAGATTGGCCAGCTTCTGATTAATTTCCAGAGCCTGCTGAGGAGCTTCTTTTTTAGATATTCTATAGGCTGCATTGAGGTTTTCTTCAGCTTTGGCAACATCTTTCTGCTGAATATTGATATCTGCCAATTGACTGTAGCCCGCGGCAACATCAGCCTGCTCATTTTCCTTTTTGCTTAAATTGATATTATTCTGAATGGCTTCTGCCCTCACTTCAGGCGCAGGAGAAGAAAGCCTTGCCGCATCATTTGAATTAACGGCCCTGCTTTTTGTACTATAAGAAATCTCTGCGGCCATATTGTAATTGCTGATAGCCGGGGTAATTTTATTTTGTCTCTCCTGAGATTGAGCTAATCTTCGGGTAACTATTTCCAGATTTTTCTTATCATTAAGATTCTGATAAAGATTTTTAGCTTTGATAAGATACTCTTCGCTTTTAGCATAATTCCCCTGACTGTAATAATCATTAGCCATCCCAACATAAGCATCAGCAACCCCTTTATTATCATTTTTATCTACTGCTTTTTTCAGTTTAGCCACAGACTTAAGTGCCTGCGAGACCTTCGTAGTATCCTGTGCTGAGAAGTAATTTCCCACCATCAATATTGTAATAAACAGTATTTTAAAAACTAATTTCACGGATTTCAAATCTTTACTGCAAAGTAAGCAAAACTTTATTGATCAGCTTCTATCCTTCACCAAGTCAAAATACAATTTCACCAAGTTTGCCTTTCTCTATATTTACCTGGTAACCAACTGTATTTTAAAATCGTTTACAGTTTTTGGTTCGATCGAATAAGGCTTTATGTATATTTGTACTTCACTTAAAAGAGACCATGAAAAAATTTCACTTCCTATTGGCTTTGGTTTGTTGCTTTGGTGGGATCAAAGCACAGACTTATATTCAAAATGTTAACATAGCTGATGTTATCCATAAAAAAATGATTCCTAACCAAACTGTGATCATTACTAATGGTGTTATTACTGCTATTAAATCCAATAAACAGGTAAAAATCCCTCAAAACTCCCAAATTATCAATGGTGAAGGAAAATATCTCATTCCTGGAATGACTGATTCGCATATCCATTTTTTTCAGAGTGGTGGATTGTACACAAGACCCGATGCACTTAATCTGACAAAACATGTTCCCTATGAGCAGGAAATCAGCTGGGCACATCATCATATGGAGAATTTCCTTCAATATTATCTGCGGTCAGGAATTACTTCTGTAATTGATCCCGGAGCTACCTATAATTTTCTTACACTCCGGGATTCCTTAAAAAAGAAAGATGACCTTCCTTCTGTATATATGTCAGGCCCTCTTATCACGACATATGAACCGGAAGTCTTTAAAAATCTTGATAAAGACGAACCTTTTAAACTGGCACTAACTGTTGAAGATGCAAAAAAGTATGTTCAGGAACAGCTTCCATATAAGCCCGACTTTATCAAAATATGGTACATTATACTGGAAAAAGATCCTCAAAAAGCAAAAGAGCAGACTAAAAAGCTCGAGCCTGTGATTAAAACCATTATTGAGGAATCCCATAAGAACAATTTAAAAGTTGCCGTTCATGCCACACAACGTTTTACAGCCGAAACAGCAGTTCTGAACGGAGCGGATTATCTGGTTCATAATATCGAAGATGAAATAGTTTCTGATGATTTTATAAAACTTTTAAAATCCAGAAAAATAGTCCTTTGTCCTACCCTGACTGTATTTGACAACTATTATGATACCTATGGCCAAAAGAAGCATTACAACACCTATGAACTGGAAAACTCCAATCCGAAAAGTATTGGTTCAATCTACGATCTGAAGCATCTGGAAGAGACTGCTGATTCAACATGGATTAAAAAATATAAGGTAAGATTTAATTCACAACAGATCAAAACTTATGTTTCCAAAGTGGATTCTATCCGGGGGGTCAATTTAAAAAGGCTTGCAGATGGAGGGGTAACAATTGCAGCTGGTACAGATGCAGGAAATATAGGAACCCAGCATGCCTCTTCTTTTATGGATGAACTCAATGCGATGAAAAAAAGTGGACTGAGCAACTGGCAGATTCTGCAGTCAGCCACAATTAACCCGGCAAAAATCCTTAATAAAGAGGCGCAATATGGCAGTATTGAAGCTGGAAAAACCGCGGATCTTGTTCTTCTTAATGCCAATCCCATTGAAGATCTGAACCATTTAACCAAAATTGAAACTGTCATCAAGAACGGCAAGACGTTCGATCCTCATAAAATACTGAAGATTACCCCTGAGATACTTGTACAGCAGCAGGTAAATGGCTATAATGCACGAAATATAGATGCTTTTCTTGAACCCTATGCGGAAGATGTTGAAATCTATTCATTTCCCAATACTTTGATAAGTAAAGGTAAAGAAAGTATGAGAAAAACATATGAAGCACTATTTAAAAAGGTGCCGGACCTGCATTGTGAGATAAAGCAGAGAATCATTAATCATAATACGGTTATTGACAAGGAAAGTGTTTCCGGATTAAAATCTGGTCAGAAGATAGAAGCTACTGCGATTTATGAAATCAAAGACCATAAAATTTCAAAGGTATATTTCCTTTATTAACTATTATCTTTCCCGTTCACGAATATAAAATCTACTTTATAAAAGACAGTTTCTATACGAACTGTCTTTTTTTTACGTATCCACCAAGTGAAAGTCTTCTTTCACCAAGTCTCCCGGTTTTCAGTTTCAGATCAAACTAATTTTACATCAGAATTTAAAAGTAAAAACAAGAAATTATGAAATTGAAACATTTTTTATTAATCGGAATTGTAACGCTGGGAGGTTTTGTAAACGCTCAGGAAGTAAAGAAAAATGGAATTGAAGTAACAGGTGTTGCTGAAATGGAAGTAGAACCGGATGAAGTGACCTTCAGCATCGGAATAAAAGGAGATAACAAAAATGATCTGGCAGATAATGAAAAGAAGATGCTCGATATCCTTAAGAATGCAGGAGTAAAGAATGAAGATATCAAGTTTAAGTCTTCATACCAGAACATTTACGCCAAAAACGGAAAGTTTTCTAAGAATTATGTTTTTAAAGCGAATGCCAAATCAAACCTCAGCAAAATTTTTGAAGACCTGAACCAGAAATGGGTAAGCAGCCTGAGCATATCAGAGGTAAAGAACACCAAGATTGCAGATTTCAGAAAAGCAGTAAAGATCAATGCTTTAAAAGCGGCAAGAGAAAAGGCAGATTATCTGTTGGAGAGCATGGGTAAAAAAGTGGGTAATGTTCTTGAAATCGTAGAAATTGAAGATTATACCAGTGACATGGTGATGCCTGTTGCCTACAAAAGCAGAATGAGCAATGTACAGCTTGAAATGGCAGATGCTGCGGTAGATTTTTCTTTTGACAACATCGAAAATATCAAACTGAAATACAGTATCAAAACAAGATACGAGATCCTTTAAAAGACCAAAAGTGATTTATCAGCCTCCTTAGAGAAAGCCCTGATCAAAAACAGGACGCATTCTTTGAACAAAACATCAATTTCGGAGGCTGTGAAAAATATTAGAAAGATATGCAGATCCAATATCACAACAGATAACCTATAAAAAATAATAATATGACAACTTTAAAAATCTTAGCCGTTGCAGCAGCTTTTTTAAACTCAGGAACCAACCCGGCCATCAGCTGCTCAAAAAATGATCTTAAAAGTACAGAGTTAACGGTACAAAATGCTTCCATATCCCCTTTAAATAATATATCAAAGGATAATAAAATCCAGGTTGCTCTTTTACTTGATACTTCTAACAGTATGGATGGGTTAATTGAACAGGCAAAATCGAGACTCTGGAACATTGTCAATACACTAACCTCATTGAAGTATAACGGACAGACTCCGCAAGTTGAAATTGCTCTATATGAATATGGAAATGATGGCATCCGTGATGAAAACTACATCCGCCAGGTTACTCCGCTCACCCAGGATCTTGATCTCGTTTCTGAAAAACTATTTGCCTTAAGAACTAATGGAGGCAGTGAATATTGCGGGGCTGTTATCCGGGATGCTTCTGCCAATCTGAATTGGGATGGTAATGAAAAAAGTATGAAACTAATTTATATTGCAGGTAATGAACCGTTCAATCAGGGAAAAATTGACTATAAAGACGTTATCTCAAAAGCAAAGAATAAAAATATTTATACCAATACCATTTACTGCGGAAGCCGGGAAGAAGGAATTCAGGGATTATGGCAAAATGGGGCAACAACAGGAGGTGGGAAATATTTCAACATTGACAGTGATAAAAAAGTGATCTATATTGAAACGCCCTATGATATCAGGATTTCTGAGTGTAATTCCAAACTTAATGACACTTACATTTATTATGGAAACCATGGCTCTGAATATAAAATGAAGCAAATTACCCAGGATAAAAATGCAGAAGTACAATCGGTTTCCAATCTGGTAGAAAGAACGGTTTCCAAATCTAAGAAGAATGCTTACAAAAACGAGCATTGGGATCTGGTAGACAAAGCTGAAAAGGATGACAGTTTCATTACCAATATGAAACCAAGCGAACTTCCTGATGAACTGAAGGGAAAAAGCAAAGAGGAAATAAAAAAAGCGGTGTCTATGAAATCAGCAGAGCGGGAAAAGATCCAGAGAGAAATTGAAGAACTCTCTAAAAAGCGTCAGTCCTACATTGATGCTGAAATGAAAAAAAGAGGAAGTGATGATTCTGATGATCTTGGAAAAGCCATTGAAAGCTCTATACAGGAATTAGCTAAGAAAAATGGTTATAGCCTATAAAAGAGGTTAATAGTTAAATATTTTAAGCTGAAAATCTTGTGGTAATAAAGTACACTTAAGTTTGGGAATTATTTATTTTCCGGGCTTAAGTGTACTTATTTATATATTATCTTTTAAAACACTTACTTTTGTTAAAGGTCCCTCTCTTATCTTCCAAATTTAAAATACTGAGACAACAGATGCTTCTTCCCCTTCATAAACAAAGAAGACATTTCCATTCCGGTTACTGAAAAAGTAATCCCGTTTCCACCAAAACCTAATACAAAGTAAGAATTTCTGAATTTTGGATGCTCCCCAATATAGGGCAATCCATCTTTTGTTTCTCCAAAAGTTCCTGCCCAGACAAAATCAGGATAAAAATGATAATCAGATTTTATTTTCTTTAAGTTTTTTAAAATTTCCTTTTCTTTTTTGTTGAGAATCGCATCCCGTTTTTCGGCATCATAAAAATCTTCATCTCCACCGCCTATCAATAATCTGCCGTCATCAGTAGTCCTCATGTAGAGATAAGGATCATCTGTATTCCAGACTAAAGTGCTGGTGATATTTTTAAACTTATCTTTATCTACCTCAGAAACTACAGCATAAGTACTCTTCAGATTAACAAAATTTTCTTTCAGTAAAGTTTTACTTTCATAGCCAATGCAGTAGATTATTTTCTTTGCCCTGATCTGAAAACCGCTGTCAACTGTAACCCTATTAAAACCTTTATGATATTCTACTTCCGTCATTTCAGTTTTATCAAAAATTCTTAGCCCTTTTCTTATATTATGCTTAAACAGTTCATGAGCAAACTGAAAGGCGTCAATACTGGCTCCCTGCTTGGATAAAATGCCTCCATAGGTATTTTCTAATCCAAATTTCTCCAGAATCTGATCTGCACTGAGCCATTTAACTTCAAATCCGGCTTTTTTTCTGGCTTCATATTCTTTCTTTAGCCATTCTGCATCTTTCTTTTTTGAGGCAAAATACAATGATTTTTTACGTTTAAACCCCGCTTCGGAACGTATTTTTCCGGCAAGCTTTTCAATGGTATCAATGGCATCTGAACATGCCTTATAACTTGCTACAGCACCTTTTTCCCCTATTATTTCTATTAATTCATACAGAGGAACATCTATTTCGTACTGCAGCATTGAAGTGGTAGCAGAAGTACTTCCATTACAAAGCTCACGCTTATCAATGAGTATTGTTTCATAACCATCTTTTATCATTTGATGGGCAATAAGACTTCCTGTAATCCCACCTCCTATGATTAGGACATCGCAGTTTTCGTCTGATTTTAAAGAAGGATAAGTAGCAATAAGCCCGTTTTTTAAAAGCCAAAAAGGTTCATTTGATTTGAGATCCATATTAATATTTTACAATAAAAATAACAACATTTATACCTATTTTAACAATTTCAGATGAATTTATGGTTCAATTATTGTTACTTTATTAATTCCAATCACCATAAAATATTTACTATGATAACAATTATTCCAGAAGCTCCGGAGAATGTTGCGGCATTTAATGCCACCGGAGAAGTAACGAAAGAAGATTTTGAAAAACTGGTAATTCCGCGCGTAAAAGAGAAAGTAGACCAATTTGGTGAGCTGAATTACTTACTGTATTTGGATACTGATCTGGATGAATTTACCATGGGAGCATGGCTTGAAGACCTCTTGCTGGGATTAAAAAACCTTACAAAATGGAATCGGACAGCCATTGTTACAGATAAAAAGGGTGTGCAGAACTTTACAGATATTTTCAGTGTTCTGATGCCCGGGGAATTTAAATCTTTTCCAAAAGAAAATTTATATAATGCCCTTTACTGGTGTAAAAACGGTAATGAGGTAGAAGCTTAACCGAATTTACCAAATAATGAAAGACTGTCGTAAAGGCAGTCTTTTTTTGTTATATATCAATCAATATCAACTACATAAGTAAAAATACCTAATGGTAAATTTGGTATATTATACGGTAATTATATCCCAAAATGGTGAGTACATTTGTAATGTTAACCAACTAAATAATTTACACCATGTCAACATTCAAAACAAACATTATTGCAGGACCACTTTGGAGCAACGACGAAGCACAAAAACTAGGACCACGTATTGCTGCGGCACATCTAGGAAAATTTACCGGACAATGGAATACCATTGTACAAGGACAAATGAGCGTTATAGAAGTTGAATTAAATGCTGAACCAACCGGCAGTACGGAATATACTTTAAACGTTTTAGCAGGTCCGATCTGGAGCGATGAAGATGCTAAAGCAATATGCCCTTCGATCTGTGCTTCTTATGGAGGCACATGGAACGGACAATGGACAACAGTTGTAGAAGGCAAAATGAGCGTTTGCAGCTGTGTCTTTAAATTCTAGTCTGAATAAATTCGATGTATTAATTTAAAAAGCTGTCTCAAAAGTTAATTTTTGACTTGAGACAGCTTATTTTTTATTCTCACAGAGCTGAGAGATTGCGTAGATGTTCTATTTGCTCCTATTTATCACAAGAAACACATTCTGCCACTGTATTTTCTTCATTTGCTGTTTGTGAACCATACAGGTACATATATCTTACACTGATTGCGAATCCAATAAAGGTCATCCCCACTCCTACTAACGATGGATAGTTGAATGGTAATCCATATTCCAAAGGAATTCCTCCAAGGAAAGCCCCCATCGCATTGGCTATGTTAAATCCTGCCTGCATAAAAGCTGCTGCCATCATTTCACTTTTTGGGGCTGCTTTCATCATCATAATATTGATAGGTGCAGCAATTGACATTGATAAAGCTCCACACATAAAGGTTAATATGAAAGCAATATTCTGGTGTTCGGAAAGTAAAAATACTCCAACAAGAGAAATCATCATTAAGAAAATCAGGAGCGCACAGGTTTTTTCAGGTCCTAATTTATCTGAAACAATACCTCCAGCAAGGTTACCTACCACCATTCCGGCTCCTGCAAGAACCATTACATAAGCCATCTGACTGCTTTCAACTCCGGAAATTACAGTCATTAAAGGAGTGATGTAGCTCAACCAGGTAAAAAGGCCACCAAATCCTATGGCCGTAATAGCCAATACCAGCCACGATTGTTTCTTTTGCAGGAACTTCAGCTCCTCCAGGAAATGGGTATTTTGATTAGCCTCCATTGAGGGCAGCCATAGTTTTAAAAATAACAGGGCAAAAACTCCAATCAAAGCAACAATAGCAAAATATAATCTCCAATGAAAGGTATGTCCTATATAGGTTACTAAAGGAACCATCACCAGATTGGCTATGGTGAGTCCTGTAAACATCATTGATATATAAAAGGCTTCCTTCCCTTTTCCTGCCATTTTAGCTGCTACTACAGTTCCTACTCCAAAGAAAGCTCCGTGAGGAAGCCCGGACATAAATCTGATGATTAACATTGTTCCGTAATTGGGCGCAATGGCAGAAAGCCCGTTAAATAAAGTAAACAGGATCATAAAAGCAATCAGTACTTTTTTAGGTGGATATTTTACCGAGTATCCGATCAGGATGGGTGCTCCTATTACCACTCCCATTGCATAGGCAGAAATCAGATGTCCTGCTTGGGGAATACTGATTTCCAATGTTTTTGCGATGTCCGGCAATAGCCCCATTACGGTAAACTCTGTAGTTCCAATTCCCAAACCGCCAATCGCCAGCGGTATTATTCTTTTATCAATCTTCATTGTATTTTCTTTTCTGAATTAACCTATTGAATTAAAAATGGTTACCCATGTTTATTTTGAAAGTGCAAAATTCGAAAGAAAGATTGGATTTCACACCTCTTTGAATGATAAAAATTTGCTCCATATTAACCTTTTTGTTTAATTTTAATTCTACAAATAATCAAAACAGGACAATATGAAGATCCAGAAAGAAACAATAGAATTTGAAAAGGGGAAATCTTTCAAAATATTTGCTCCCAGCCTGAAAAATTGTTTCTTCTGGCATTATCATCCTGAAATAGAGCTGGTATATGTAGAAGCATCCAATGGAATCCGGCATGTGGGAAAGAATATTTCAGGTTTTACAGACAGTGAACTTCTATTGATTGGTGCGAATGTTCCCCATCTTAATTTTGATTATGGAATACAAACGGAATGTAAACAATTAGTCCTGCAAATGCGTGAAAATTTCCTTCAGGAGATCATTCTTCCTGTTCCTGAGTTTGAGAATATCAAAAGCCTTTTAGAGCGATCCTACCTCGGATTATCATTCTTTGGCGAAACCAAAAATACTGTTGTTGAAAAACTCAGGATCATCAAAGAAAAAAACTCTTTTGAATCCCTAATGGGACTTCTTGAGATCTTACAGATTCTTGCCAATTCTACAGAAGTGCATGAACTTAACAAAGAAGATACGAGGATCAAATGGTTCCTGAACGATAAGATCAGGATGGGGACCATCTACGATTACATCCACGAAAATCATGATAAAAAGCCTAATGTGAATGAAATTGCCCAGATTGTAAGTTTAAGTACTCCTGCTTTCTGCCGGTATTTTAAAAAGCAGACCAATATGACCTTCACAGATTTTGTAAATAACTACAGGATCAATCAGGCTAAAATATTTCTGCTAAAGGATTCTTCAGTTACAGAAGTTTGTTTCCAGGTGGGTTTTGAAAGTCTTTCCTACTTTAATAAACTGTTTAAACAGCATACAGGAGAAACGCCTTCGGAATTCAAGAAGAAACATTTCAAGCCTATTGAAATTAATGGGCGAATTGGGGTGATTAACAGGGAATCTTCCTGTAATAAATCGTTTTGATAATATCTCGCTGATTTTGCAGATAACGCAGATTTATTTTATGAGCTTAAATGGCTGCTTTTATTTACCCACAGATGACGCGGATTTTCACAGATGTTTTGGGGATAATTTTGATTTTGGATCTTTATAAACCACCCCGTCAAAAATCCTTTGAATTTTTGCCACCCCTCCAAAGAATGGGAATGATGGAAGCCATTCCTTATCAATTTGTTTAAGATGTTTAATTAACGTCCCCCTATACCTATTACCTATTACCTATTACCTATTACCTATAAAAAAACCGCCCATTGCTGAGCGGTCTGTATCTTAATGAATATGTTTTTCTGCGTGGTAAGAACTTCTTACAAGAGGTGAACTTTCAACGTGTCTGAAACCTAAGCTTCTTGCAAAGTCTCCAAGCTCATCGAATTCTTCCGGGGTAATAAATCTCTTTACGGGAAGATGTTTCTTAGTTGGCTGAAGATATTGTCCAAGAGTGATAACATCTACATTGGCATTTCTGATGTCTTCGATTGTCTGAAAAACCTCATCTTTAGTTTCTCCTAAACCAAGCATAACTCCGGTTTTGGTTCTTCTCTGGCCGGCTTCTTTTAAATATCTTAAAACTTCAAGGCTTCTTTCATATTTGGCCTGAATTCTCACTTCTCTGGTCAAACGTTTTACAGTTTCCATGTTGTGAGAGATCACTTCCGGAGCAACGTCTACCAATCTGTCAATATGTTTGGTGATTCCCTGGAAATCAGGAATCAGGGTCTCCATTGTTGTTCCCGGAGAAATTCTTCTTACAGCATTCACGGTTTCTGCCCAAAGGATAGATCCCATATCTTTCAGATCGTCACGGTCTACAGAAGTAAGAACAGCGTGTTTGATCTTCATTAATTTAATAGAGCGCGCTACTTTTTCAGGTTCATCCCAGTTTACATCAAGCGGTTTTCCTGTTTTTACGCCACAGAATCCACAGCTTCTTGTACATATATTTCCTAAAATCATGAACGTTGCCGTACCTTCTCCCCAGCACTCTCCCATATTCGGACAGCTTCCGCTTTGGCAAATGGTGTTTAATTTATATTTATCAACCAAAGTCCTTAATTCTCTGTAATTTTTCCCGGTAGGAAGTTTTACACGAATCCATTTTGGTTTCTGAACGGTAGTATCTTGAACTAAATTTTCCATTTATTTCTCAAATTGAGGTTCAAAGTTAGTGATTTTTTTATCGAAATAATCAAAGACAGACATTGATGAAACATATAATTTTGTAATTTCAGAACTCAAAATATTTTATGAAGACCATATTCTGCATCTTATCGCTTATTTCCAGTACCTTTTGTTGGGCTCAGAAAGAATTTCAGCCGGAAGGCTCTACCATTCTTCAAACCGTAGATGGAGACCTTGATGGAGATCAAATTCCGGAAAAAGTAATTGTCTATAATACAAAGGATCCCGGTGAACTTGGTGATCTCCGGGAGATTCAGATTCTGAAAAAGATAAATGACAAATGGAAAATTCTTGAAAAATCAACGAATGCCATTCTTGATAGCGAATCCGGAGGAATTATGGGAGATCCCTATTCAGGAACACGGATTGAAAAAGGGATCTTAATTATAGAACATTTCGGTGGCAGCAGCTGGAAATGGGGGTATACGGATAAATACAGATATCAGAACGGTCATTTTGAATTGATAGGACATACTTCAAGCTCCGGAAGGCCGGGAGATTATATCAAAACTGTAGACTTCAATCTTTCTACAGGACAGATTAATTTTAAAAATGAGGTTGACAATACTAAAGAATATGGACCTTCTCAAAAGGAAACCTACATTAAAAAAGGCATAAAAATCAATCTTCAGAACAGAAATGACAGGAGTGTGAAAATTATACTACCCAAAACAAAGCAGGAAATTTTTATATAATTGGCCACGAATAATCATAAAGCACCTTAATTCTATTTCAATTTTATCGGAGATAAAACCCTTGCGCCATAAAGACAGTATAATACTAAAACTTCTTACGCCTTTGCGTTTTCCAACAACATTCTCAGTTATCTTCAAACTCATTATTCTTAAGCAGCTCAGCAAGAACTTTTTTAGCCCGCATCACACGAACTTTTGTATTGGCAACAGAAATTCCCAGCTCTTCGGCTATTTCCTTGATGCTTTTTTCTTCAAAAAATCTCAATTTAATGATGTCCTGATAATTGGCATCCAGAGATTCAATAGTTTTAATGATTTTCTTTTGTTCTTCTTCAGAAATCAGAAGTTCTTCGGGAGATTTTGCATATTGGTTTTTAACCTCATCAAGGTTTTCAACAGCGTCTTCGTTTTCACGGCTCTTCTTTCTCCAAAAGTCGATAACAGTATTCTGAGCAATGGTTAGAATCCAGGTTTTAAACTGAAAATGAGGATCGAACATATCCAGTTTCGATAATACTTTGGAAAAAACATTCACGGTAATTTCATCGGCATCATTTTCATCTTTCACTTTTTTCATCACAAAAGAGAAAACATCCACCCAAAAAACATTGATGAGTTTAGTCTGGGCCTTCTGATCTTTATCTTTGGCCTTTTGAATGAGCAGAAATAGCTGTTCGTCGTTCATTAATAACAAATATAGAGTATTTGGGTTGAAAATGCAATGCTGAAATAGCTCTCAATAGTGAATTTTGCTTCGCAAGTGAATAGTCAATGATGAAAAATTGCAGTTTTATTTACTATTTCAATCCATTTACCATTTTACTCTCCTACGCTTTTGACTTTATACTTCTGAATTTATTATCTTTGCACGGTTAAATTTTAAAGAAAAAATCAATGAATTCCTTTATAGAAGAACTGAAATGGCGTGGTCTGTTTGCTGATATGATGCCTGGAACCGATGAACAACTTAATAAAGAGGTAACTACTGCATATATTGGTTTTGATCCAACGGCCGATTCTTTACATATCGGAAGTCTTATTCAGATAAAAATTTTAGCACACTTCCAGCAGCACGGTCACAAGCCGATTGCATTGGTTGGTGGCGCTACAGGAATGATCGGTGACCCATCCGGAAAATCGGCAGAGAGAAACCTATTGGACGAGGAAACACTTTTACACTATGTAGATTGTTTGAAAAGCCAACTTTCAAGATTCCTTGATTTTGCAGGGAATGAGCCTAATAAAGCAGAGTTGGTTAACAACTACGACTGGATGAAGAATATTTCTTTCCTTGATTTTGCTAAAAATATTGGGAAGAACATCACAGTGAACTATATGATGGCTAAAGATTCTGTAAAGAAAAGGTTTTCAGGAGAATCCGGTGCTGACGGTATGAGTTTTACTGAATTTACGTATCAGTTAATTCAAGGATATGATTTCCTTCACCTATACCAAAATAATAATGTGAAGCTTCAAATGGGTGGTTCTGACCAGTGGGGAAATATCACTACAGGAACAGAATTAATCCGTAGAAAAGCTCAGGGTGAAGCATTTGCTTTAACCGTTCCTTTGATTACAAAGGCAGATGGCTCTAAATTCGGGAAATCTGAAAGTGGGGAAAATTATTGGTTAGATAAAAAGAAAACGTCTCCATACAAATTCTACCAATTCTGGCTGAATGCTACCGATGAAGATGCTGAAAGATTCATTAAATTCTATACATTCCTTGGAAAAGAAGAAATTGAATCTTTAATTGAAGAACATAAGACAGCAGCCCATGAGAGAAAACTTCAGAAAAAATTAGCTGAAGAAGTAACGGTTTGGGTACACGGAAGAGAAGAATATGAAAAAGCGCTTAAAGCTTCTGAAATTCTTTTCGGACGTTCTACTGCTGAAGATCTGGTAAGCCTTGACGAAGAAACATTCCTTGAAGTGTTTGATGGTGTTCCACAAAAAGAAATTGCAAAAGCTGATGTATTAGGCATCAACATTGTAGATCTTCTTTCCGAGAAATCAGGATTCCTGAAATCTAAAAGTGAAGCCCAAAGAGAAATTAAAGGCAATGCAATCTCTATAAACAAGCAAAAAGTAAATGATACTTTTACAGCCAATGAAACTGATCTTATTGATGGCAAGTTCTTATTGCTTCAAAAAGGGAAGAAAAGCTATTTCATTGTAAAAGTTATCTAATTTTTAAACAATATTGAAAAGGGCGCCGAGATTCATCTCGGCGCCCTTTTTTCTATAATATTTTAGGAACTGTTACGGTTTCGAATATTCCCGATAGCGGTTGGCTCTTCTGAATGTTCCCAGATCATTAAAGCGGACGCCGTATTTCCTCAGTACTTCCCATGCCTGCTTTCTTCCGATATGGCGTACATAAAAGGTTTCATTCACAACAAAATGATGAATACTGTGCGTCCAGCCAAAAAAGAAACAGAATACCTGCATTGGAAAAGTCCACCAGACATTCAGTACCTGTGTTTGTTCCATAACATTTCCTTCTTCCACATCACCGAAATAATGCATATTGGAGGTTATAAAATGTAAGCAGAACTGTCGCAACAGATTCGGTAAAAGAATGGTATAAATCACTACATTTAAACTGTTCAAGGCATTTTCAATATAAAAAGGAAAACTAAAATCGGTCATAAACCTTGCATTAATCCAGTGCAGCAGTAAATCTGCAAAAAATAAATATAAAATCACATGAGCAGCAATTGTCAGGGGGATTAAGCCCAGAAATGTGATTCGTTTTAAGGTTGAAGATGTTTCATCTTTAAGATTTCCGTTCTTCACCTCCCTATCCATATCCTTAAACATTTGTTTTAGACGTAAAAGTCCGCCTAAAACAATATCGGCAGTAGTAAATAATCGTTTAACCGACCAGGGTTCACCATTCGTTACCCCACGTTCTTCCACATCATGCAATGTTCCTGAAAATTTATGATGATGGTAATGTAGTGTACGTCTGATCCATGGATTAATAGTTAATGGACGCAAAATCCATACGCTGAAAAGCATAAAATGATGTATCGGTTTTTGTTTTTTAAAATAGAGCCAATGAATAAGATCGTGTTCAATTTCATGGAGAATTCCCATAAAAAAAGCATTCATTATAATCATCAGCCATGTTGGAATAATTTCTTGATACCAACCTATAGATACAGTAATAATGATCATAATGGAAACTAAAAATATTGAAAAGCCAATACCGTCCTGCCTCTTCAAAAGAGGATACATTTCTTTAAGCTGCTGATAGGATTGATTAATTTCTTTCCTGATCTGTCTTGATTTTTCCTGATGTTTCACTATTTGGTGATTTTATTATCAAAAATAAGAAATTATACAATTTAACCACCCATAAACAGCAATAAATAAAATTAATATATTAATAAATCAATATGAATAGCATTATATTCAACAAACAAACGGACGTTGAGAAATCTCAACGCCCGTTATTATTTTGAAAGTATTAGTTTTTAAAATGTATAACTTGCAGAAGCTGATAAATACTGGCCACTGGAAGTTCCTTCTTTTTTCAGCTCACCATCTACCCAGATCTGAACCTTTAAAGTAGAAGAAGCATCCACCCCAATTGCATTTACCACCACATTAGCATTGTAAGCTCCTTTTTCTGAAGTCACTTCAGGGCTTGACCATGTAGTTCCACTAAGACTTGAAGCCGTTGTAGCATTACTATCAATTCCGTATACCGCTCCATCAATATTAGCTCCCGCAGAAGCTATTGCTTTAAAAACTACTTTATGACTCTTCCCTGCTCCATTTACGTTAGGAGTATCGTCATCATCTTTACTACAAGAAGCTACAAATCCCATTAACACGGTAGCAAGAAGCACTACAAATGCACCTTTCAACAGCTGGTTTATTCTTGTTTTTTTCATAATCTTTTTGTTTAAATTTTAGTTACTTTATTTGATATTCTATGATTAGTGATTTCGTACCTGCAAAGCTATTGGAGTCCTGAAACTTTATCAATCCTGAAAATTGTGTAATTTTTTCTACCTAAATTCAGGTATTTTTTATACTAAAATTTTTAATTAAATTGACCGTTTATAAAAAATATATTCTCCAGAACTGATACCTGATGAAGAGATTACTGATCCTATTCACCCTATTCCTGGCTTTTAGTGTACAATCGCAGCAACTGATTCCGCTTGATGAAAAACCCTACTTAGACAGTTTACAAAACATTCTTGGAAGTAATGGACCTATAAAAGCGAAAGCAAATACTAATTTCCTTTTGTCGAATTATTACAGGAATATAGATTCTGTTGTAAGTAAAAAATATCTGGAAAGTGGAAAAACATTTATTAAAAACGACCCTTTTCTCTCTGCCAAATATGATTTCTACGAAGCGCAATATGATCTGGACAGAAATAAAGCAAAAGCAGCTGTTTCATATCAAAAGGCTATTAAAGCACTCTCAAAATTCAAAAATGAAGAGTCGGACCTCCTGCAGGCAGCCGCATGGTACAGCTATGGAGTAACACAAAAAGATAAGGAAGGCTATCCTTTTTTAGTAAAGACTATTCTTGAAAAAAGTATCCCGTTGGCTAAAAAATATGAGAACAGCAAAAGCCTTGGCTTTTTATATACCCAACTGGCCGTTATCCTTATGTACAATGCAGAATTTAAGAAGTCCGAAGAGTATAATACCAAAGCCTTGAAAATTCTTGAAAAATACTATCCCAATTCTCCAGAACTGTTTTTTAATTATTTAAATTTATCCAATAATTTCTGTTATGAGGCTAAAAGTACTGAAGCTAAAAAATTTTTAGATAAAGCAGAAACACTCATCAGCCCCTATCCCAATTCTTCAGTAAATGCATTTTATTATTACAGCAAAACACTTTATTATATTACTACCCAAAGAAACTCAGAAGCAGTATCTGTGATTGATAAAGGTATTTCCTATGCCAAAAGGTTTAATCAGAGTCTACTTGCACAGATGTTTTATTTCAACAAATATGACATTTTAAGAAAATTAAAAAGGTATAACGAAGCCAAAGGTGTTTTAGAGGATATTTTAACCGAAAAATCCCTTGCCCTTGATCATAATAACAGAAAAACCATTTATAAGCAACTCTCTTCTTTACATGAAGAGATGGGAAATACCAAAGAGGCTTTGGCATGGGAACAGAAATATTCCAAGCTTAATGACAGTTTGAACACTGAAAACGTAAAGCTTGAGATCAATAAAATTGAGTCCAAGTACAACGCTGCGGAAAAAGAAAGAAAAATAGCCACATTAAACGCTGAAAAGAATCAAAAAGAACTGGAAGTTAATAAGAAAAACTCTTATTTATGGGGATTAAGCCTTATTTTGTTATTAGTTGTAAGCCTTCTGATCTTCTTATACATCATCTTTAGAAAAAATAAAAAGATCTCTGAACAGAAGATTAATGATATCAGACAAAAAGAAGAGCTGTCTTTAACCAAAGCTATTCTTGAAGGAGAAGAAAGAGAGAGAGAACGTATTGCAAGAGACCTTCATGACGGGTTAGGAGGAATGCTGGCTGGAGTAAAAATTAATTTTTCAACATGGTCTGCCAGTCATTTGGATCCTGAGAACAATCAGGAGTTTTATAAAATCCTGGGCCAGCTGGATAACTCTGTAGGTGAGCTTCGGCACGTAGCAAGAAACCTTATGCCTGAATCATTGCTTAATTTCGGACTGGAAACCGCCCTGAGTGATCTTTGTGAGTTCTACAACAGAAAAGATATCGAAATTGATTTCCAGGCAATCAACATTGAAAAGAATCTGCCGTTAAATATCCAGCTCAATATTTACAGGATTGCACAGGAATTATTGGCCAATGCCATCAAACATGCTGAGGCTACCAATATTTTATTACAATGTTCCCAATCTGAAAAAGATTTTTTCATCACCATTGAAGACAATGGAAAAGGATTTAAAAACAATAAAGAACAGAATACCAAAAGCATGGGACTTCTTAACCTAAAGAACAGAGTTGACTACCTGAAAGGAAGCATGGAGATCAACTCAGACCATCAAGGAACAACAATTAATATAGAACTCAATATAGATGGAGAATGAAAAAATAAATATTGTTATTGTAGACGATCACCCAATTGTCATTGAAGGACTGAAAATGATGCTGAAAAGTCAGCCTTCTTTCAATATTCCTGAAACGTTTATTTCAGGCTCGGAGATCATCCATTTTATTAAGAATAATAAGGTTGATATTATTCTTTTGGATATCACTTTACCTGATACCAATGGTTCTGAGCTTTGCAGGGAAATTAAAAAAAACTCTCCCGACACGGCAGTCATTATGTTCAGCAACCGCTCTGAAAGAAGCATCATCATGCAGTCTATTCAAAACGGAGCCAGTGGATACATTCTGAAAAATACATCCATTGAAGAATTGGTCATCTGCATCAAGGGAGCATTATCCGGAGACATTGTTTTTTGTAATGAAACCAAACAGATTATCAGCAAACCTTCTCATAATGAACTTCCAATTCCGAGACTGACTAAAAGAGAGAAACAGATTCTGCATCTTGTGGCACAGGGTAAAACAAGCAATATGATTGCAGAAGAGCTTTTTTTAAGTCCTCTTACTGTAGATACACACCGCAAAAATCTCCTTCAGAAATTTCAGGCTAAAAACTCCACGGAACTCGTCAATCAAGCCATAGAATACAATCTGATTGAAAAATAAAAAAACCGCTCTTGGAGCGGTTTTATATTTTATATTATAAAGTTTATTGATGACTTAGGGTTCAAGGAAACTGTAAGCAAGCTTTGCAACCTTGTTATCTCCTTTTCCTGTAACTTTAGCAGTTCTTACAACTTCTCCGTCTATCATCAGAGTAATTGTAAGTTCAGAATTATCTTGTGGCAACATTGCATTGGCAGCAAAATTAATCTGTGCCTGGCTGGAATTAACCCACATTTCTCCGCTCGTCCATCCTTCTTTTAAAGGAGTAGTAGGAGTACTGTATATAGTATTCTGAGCAGTTCCTACCTGAGTGACCACAGAAATGAGTTCTGATCCTGTAGTAGCTTTTGCTACAAATTGAACCACATGATCCTGAAATTCATCGTCATCATCTTTTTTACACGAGTTGACAACAGTAATCACTGAAAATAACAAAACGAATAAAGAAGAAAGTCTAAGTAAACTTTTTAAATTGTAAAATTGCTTCATTTCTCCAAATAGATTTTTTAATGTTCCAAATATAGGTTTTTTATTAATATAAAAATATCTTTAATAAAAATTTTACAACATTTTTTTATAAAAAATATCAAATCAGCAAAAACAAAATTCAAGTTAAAAAACCCAATAATACAACGTAATTATCTAATTATTAAACATCAAACATATTTATATCTAGAATTATTTTGATACTGATAAAAACCGACAATAACACAAATACAATTATAGTGTTTTATACAAATACCAACCCTCACTTTTGATCTTTTAAAATGATTTTCAAGCTCCTTTATATGAATCGTAAAAGTTAGAATTTACAATGTAATTTATTAATTATATTTGCTGTATGAATTTAGATTACATAGTAAGAGAGCCGGAAAATATTACCTCTACTACTCCTATACTTTTTATGCTTCACGGCTACGGCAGCAATGAGCAGGACCTTTTCAGTTTTAGAGAAACCCTTCCTAAAGACTGGATTATCATCAGTTTCAGAGCACCTAAAGATACTCAGTTTGAAGGGTATTCATGGTTTGATATCAATTTCAATGATCCTGAAAATTATATAGACATTCCCCAGGCTAAGGAATCTTTAAATGCAGTATTGGAAAGCATATTAAAAATAGTTAATAATTATGGTCTTACTGAAAGCAAAATACATTTATGCGGCTTCAGCCAGGGAGGAATATTATGCTATGCACTGGCATTAAAATACCCTGAATTATTTACAAATATTGCCTGTTTAAGTTCTTATGCAGAGGAGAAAATTCTGGACGGAATTGTGAAAGACAAGAAGAAACTGGAAAAATTAAGATTCTTTGTATCTCACGGTACAGATGATGCTGTGATCCCGATTGATTGGGGAAGAAAGGCAGCAGAACTTCTTTATGATCTTAACTGTTATTTTACCTTCAGAGAATATATGAGCGGACATGGTGTCAATCAGAAAAACTATATGGATTTAATGGATTTTTTCTCAAAATAAGTCAATTATTATTTTTAAATAAATTCAATAAAAACAATGACTATATTGTAGTTTACACAAACATTCCTGCATTTGGAATGTTTTTTTATTACAATAAAGATAAATTCAGTAAATTCAATAAATGAAAATAAAGCTACTTTTATTGGGTTTATTATTGGGCATTTTTGTTCATGCCCAGAATACTTTCCGCTTAGTGAGCACCCAAAAAGCGGTGATTCCTTTTCAGCTTATTAACAACTTAATCTTTATACCTATCAATATAAATGGTGCTGACCTTACCTTTATGGTGGATACCGGAGTTGCGGAAACCATTTTATTCAGCTTAGAAAATAAAGAACTAAAACTAAGCAATGTTGAAAAAATAAAATTTTCCGGGCTTGGAGGAAGTTTAAGTATAGACGGATTAAAATCGGATCGTAATATTGGCAGAATTGGAGATAATATCATCAATAACTCTATGTCTCTTTATGTGATCCTTGATGAGGAGTTCAATATTTCTTCTCATGTAGGAATCCCTGTGAACGGAGTTATTGGTTACCATTTTTTCAAAGATCATCCTATAGCTATTGATTATATTTCTAAAAAAATAACGGTCTATGAAAATAGAGATATCCTTAAAAGAAAGATCAGAAAGTTTGATGAAATGCCGATCAGTATAGAAAAAGACAAACCTTATCTTATTGCTGATGTAGAAATGACCCGTGAAAAAAAAGAATCAAAGCTTTTGATTGATCTCGGAAACAGTGATGCTATCTGGCTCTTCCCTACTCTTATCAAAGATTTTGTTTACAACAGACCCAATATTGATGATTTTCTTGGCCGTGGATTCAATGGGGATATTTATGGCAAAAGAAGCAGAATCCATAATTTTTACCTTGGGGATTTTAAATTTGAGAAACCCCTTACTGCAATGCCTGATGAATACTCTATTCAGCATGTGAACCTGGTAAAAGACAGAAAAGGCTCTGTAGGTGGTGAAATTATGAGACGGTTTACCCTCATTTTCGATTATCCTAACAATAAGCTATATTTGAAGAAAAACAGAAACTTTGATGATCCTTTTCACTTTAATATGAGCGGACTGGACTTCAAACAGGATGGATTGGAATGGCAACAGGATAAAGTTAAAATTGAAACTCAACCATTGTCCGGTACAACGAACTCAAATGAAGTATACAAAGATGCATTTCAATATAAATTTAGTCTGAAACCAATATTTTCGATTGCAGGAGTGAGAAAAGATTCACCGGCTTATGAAGCAGGTTTAAAAAAGGATGATAAAGTAATCAGTATCAATGGAGATAAAACATCTGATATGACCCTGGAGAAAATCCTTGAAATGATGAAGTCTGCCGAAGGACGAACAATTACCATGATCGTTCAAAGACAAGAGGAAAAACTCACTTTCCGTTTTAATCTGGAAGACCCTATTCCTTATCAAGAATAATAATATGACTACTGAAGAAACTACATTAGACAGAATAAGAACCCGGCCGAGATTTAAAATGTTTACTCATCTTACCAAGGAAGAGTATGCAGAAAATCTGAAAAAATATCTTGCTGAACATAAAAGCGAATTTTCAGGTAATATTAATAAAGAGGTTGCCACCATATGGGTGGAAACAGCATATGACAATTACTGGAAGCCCCGTCTTGCCTTACGTGTAGAAATAGAAGATGATGAAACGGTAATACGAGGTGTTTTTGGACCTAGTTCCGCAGTCTGGACATTCTTCATGTTCCTTTACTTTTCTTTTTCCATTCTTTGGATGACCTTTTTTACCATGTATTACGTAGAAAAGCAAATAAAAAGCGCTGAATACCCTTGGGCACTGAGCGCTTCTTTTGTAATGCTATTTTTTATTCTTCTCACCTACCTTGCTGCAAGATTCGGGCAGCATAAAGGAAAAGATGAAATGCTTAAGTTAAGACAGTTTGCAGAAGAATCTACTTTACAGTTTGAAAAAAAGATTATTTAGACAATGTATCAGTAGATTTTTCATTCTGAATAGGTGCTGCCATTGCTTTGGCAGTTTTAATAGAGTCAGCCACTTTTTCCCTGTTCGCTTGTTCTTTCAGCATTTTAGGAACATCCGGTTCTAATAGTTTCGTTAGTTCTTCTACAGAGATATTATTGGCATTAGGATCATCTAAAAGCTTTTTCCATGGCCTTCTTCCGCCCCAGTTATAATCACCAAATACCATTACCGCTGTACCTCTCGCCTTTGTAGTAGCACCACCAGGATTAAGAATCCAGGTATCCGCATAAGAGTACAGCCACTGGGCATCTTTTCTCAATAGTCTTAAACATGAGTGTGATGCGGGATATCCCGGAAGTGTATATTCATGCCATCCGATACCGCCTATATTATGAATATTAAAGTTGTAAGGAAGCTTCCATTCGCTGCTTACTGTGGAAATAGACAGTTTCTTTTTCCAGTTGGCAAAAGTAAGCCCTCTGGTAGTCTGTGCCGATTTTTTCCCCATACTCGTTGGTCCCCATTTAATAAGACTACCATTGGAATATACTGCATAAGCTTGAATAGGATATGAGAAGATCACAAATTTTTTCACACCACTCAATACATCAAGCTGCATAGGAAATGGTGAATATGCCATCAAAGTGGTGTCTATTTTGGCCGGAACCACCAAAGTATCAGCATTCCATTTGCTTTTAGAGTCTAGTCTGTTTAACGCTAAAATAGCAGTACGTTCCTGCTCGTTATATTTTTTACTAAATTCTGCATATACAGAATCCCGCAGTTTTTTATCTTTTGGAATAACGAATGCATTATAAAAGCCATTCTCCTGCATCATAGGCGGAACCGATTCTTTTTTTACCACAGGTACTGAATCTTTCTTTATAGAATCTTTTTCTGCCTCAGGGGTTTCGGAAGCAGAAACTGTATCTTTAAAAGTATCGCTGATCTTTTCTATTTCTTTCTTGCAGGAAACAAGGAATACCGCACATAAGCAGGCGTATAGAAATGATTTTTTCACAGATATGTTCTTCATAAATAAAATAGGTCATTTAGTTTGGCTACCCAGTACAAATATCAGACCTAAATTTGAATCTGAAAAGACATTCTGAAAAATACCGTAAAAAAACGGTAATTCAATATTTTTTTAAAGCAGTTTATTGGTTTTAGCGTAGGATAAAGCCTCTGCAATATTGCTAACTCCAATTTTCTCGAAAAGTTTTTTACGGTGGAATTTTACCGTATCAGCTGTAATGAAAAGTTTCTGAGCAATTTCACTGATAGTCAAGCCACTGGCATACAGACTCAGGATCTCATGTTCTCTGGAAGATAACTTTATTCTTTCGTCTTTTTCCCATTTGTCTGCAGTAAGATCATATCTCCAGATTTCATCGGAACCTTCCTTACTAAGCACCACATTTCCGGAAGAGGTATTATTGGATAATGAAACCGCACACAGGGCTTTCCACACCTGGCCATCTTCTGTAAGGAACATAGGAGTGAGTTTATGATTAACCAGAATCATATTCTTCTTCCCATTGATAAGATAAAAATCATAGGAAATATAGTATAGCTTTCTATCCTCTACCGGAATTTTCTCGTAAAATTTAAATCCTGCTTCATTAATCTTAATCAGCATTTCTACATCCTCCGGTTTCACATTCTGAAAATAAAATGCATATCCAAGATCTTTTACTTCGGCTGAGGTTTTCCCACATAAAAAAAGAGGATTTTCTGAGACATATTCAAATCCTTTAGTCTGATAATTTATAACATACAGACTCTGATATGTAGTTCTTGCAAGAGCTTTAACAGCCTCCAGATATTCTCCGTCCTGGCTGAAATCAATGTCAGCATCTTTACTGACCTCATTTTGTTCGTTAAAAAACCTTTTAATTTGTTCCATAGTTTTTAAAAGCGTTGCTCACCACTACACTAAAGTATAGTTTTTAGCTTTCATACCACAAATCTACACAAAAGTGTAGCAATTCTCAAAATGCTGTGATATAGATTTGCAAAGGATTTTCATGATTGTACCCTTTTCAGAAATACTCCTGTTAATACGAGTCTGAAAGATGTACTAAACAAGCAATTAGAAAAAGAAAACAATGTCATCAATAACCATGATATAGAAGTTGCAAAAATTCCGGTCCAAATAAGTTGATTCGTCAAGTTTTTATCGTAAAATAACTCAGACAATGACACCTAATTCAGACTAAATATTAAATAATTGACCGGATTTATAAGCAACATCACCGATCAGCCTTTTTAAACAGTATAAATCTCTGCTTACAAACTGATCACCCACCATATCACTGATTTTTACTATTACTGTCCTACAAGGCAGTAATTTTTTTATCCTTACGGCATTAACCTGAACTCACCAATTTCTTTTTATGAACCATTAGGCCTGATTTGTATCAACCTGTAATAGAAAAATGTCCAAAGAGCAAGCCAGGGAAAGTTGGCCATCAGGAAAAACAGAATATCCTCTCCATTAATCCCCTGCCCTTCCGTAATCATAAAAAAATAATAAATAATGAAAAGAATCGGAAACAAAAACCAGCAAAGGACTGTTTTCATTTTGCTTTGAAACTGCTTTAATAATAAAAGTAAACTACTGAACGAGGCAATGCTTAAAAGCATAATCCAAATCATCAGAAGACCATACGCCAAGCCACTCATATCACAATTTCTTGGATGTTCACTTACCGGTTCTCTGGTCCATCTCATAAATACAATGAGAAGGACGGTTGAAACAACGGTTGAGAAAAACCAGGTTTTCAGTATTGATAATAATATGAACTTCTTTTTTGACATCAGTTTCTGCTTTAAAAGCTAAAATAACCATAATTGCTCAATTTTACAAAAACACTCCTCATCTATCTCCTGAGTGATATTTAATAATTTGTTAAAGATACCCTACCCATATTATCTATAATTTTGAAAAAATATCAGTTATCATGTTATATATCATTATGGTAGTTGTACTACAGGCACTTATCACCCTTACATTACTACTCTACCTCATCAAAAACAGAGAATCTGTTCTGAATATGCTGTTATTGTATATTGGTGTGGTTGCATTGGATATGGGATATGAATATTTTATCATCCAAAGATTTGGGTACGAGTCTGTTTTATACGAAATTCCGGGAAGTCTTCGTGTTTTCAAAGGACTTATTTTCTTATACATTACCACTTATCTGATCCATGCAAAATGGAGAGATAAGCTTAAATATCTGATCGCACCGCTCACATTAGTAATTGTTCATCACGCCATCGCTCTGATCGCAAAAATCTTTGGCCTATCGTGGGCAGATATAGCTATCAGATCCTATCAAGCTTATTTTACCTATTATAGTTATTATTGGGTAGCCTGCCTTGTGGCCTGTATTTATTTTCTGACGAAATACCGTAAAAAGATCACCCATCCGGTGGCCGGTAATTTCCGCTATTTAGTTGGTTATGTATTACTGGGAGTATTGGTTTTTTGGACTGTTTATTACTTAGGCTGGAATACATTCATCTATCAGAAGATCTACAGCCTGCTGTTTCTTTTCCAGTTCGGGTGGATTTTGTACGTTTATATTTTAACGTACCAGTACAGACTCCTTGAACAGCAGAATACACTTCAATTTTCAGCTCCTAAGGAAACTTACCAATATAAAGATCTTTCAAAAATAGATTTTGATACAGTACAACATGCTATTGTTACTTTTTACCAGGAAAGCCATGTTTATCTGGATGAAGAATTTACATTAGATCAGCTTTCCAGCCATTTAAAGATCAGTAAAGCTGATTTAAGCATCACTTTTAATAAGCACCTCAACACCAATTTCCACGAATATACCAATAGAAACCGTATTCAGCATTTTAAGCAGATCTTATCAGAGGATCCTTCTGCCAGTGTCATTGATCTTGCTTTTCAATGTGGTTTTAAATCTAAATCTACTTTTTATAAATATTTCAAAAAGGAATTTGATTGTTTACCTTCCCAGCTTGTGCATTAAGTTACAATTATTTAACATTAGTAATTAATTGATTTACAACAGAGTTCGCCTCGAACTCAACAGAATCAGTAGTCTGAAATTTAAATGAACTAAAACTTTTTGATGACCTGACATCTTTGCAGAAAATTTCACTAAGATGTCACGAGAAAGTCTTTTTCTAACAAAAGCAGCATTTTTTCTTTTAGGCCCTTTGGCCTTTGCACAGACCTCAGTTCACGGAACTGTGGTAGACAGCCAGGGAAACCTACCTAATGCCCTGGTATATATTGAAAACAACGGGCAGAAGATCACCTCCAACACTGACGGATCCTTTGTTCTGAATAATGTTTATGATGGAAGTTACAAACTTGTTGTAGAATATAAAGGCTACGACACGGTTTACATCCCTTTCAACGTAACGGACAAAAAGGAAGTTGATCTTGGATTGGTGAAATTCGGGGCTAAACTGAAGGAGAACAGTATTCAGGAAGTGGTGGTAACCAGCGTCTACAAAGCCTCACAGGCCAGAGCTATTACCATGAAGAAAAACTCCAACACCATCACGGAAGTACTCTCTGCAGATGCCATTGGAAAACTTCCGGACCGTAATGCGGCAGATGCTGTACAGAGAATGCAGGGAGTTTCTATTGAACGCGACATGGGTGAAGGGCGTTTTGTGGCTGTACGAGGAACTCCTATACAATGGACTGCTTCTACTTTAAATGGCAACAGAATGCCTAGTGCTAGTGGTGATAATGCCAACCGTGGAGTTCAGATGGATATTTTCCCTTCCGAACTTATTCAGAATGTCCGTTTATCTAAAGCCTTAACTCCGGATCTGGATGGGGATGCTATTGGCGGAAATGTAGATTTCATTACCAAAACCTCTCCCAATAAAGAAACTTTAGCCATCAGTATGTCTTCCGGATATGTTAATATGTCGAAATCTCCAACGTATAATTCTTCTATTGTCTACGGAAACAAAATCACCGATAAACTGAAATTCATCTCTTCTGCTGTAATCTGGGAGCGCTCTACAGCCATAGATCAAATGAGAAATATTTTCAACTATGGAATGAAGGATAAGACAGCCTCCTACTCTATCAATCAGCTGCAGCTTCGTGATTATCTGGCCAACCGAAGAACCCTTGGGTTTAATTTAGGATTGGATTATGAGATCAACAGCAGGAATAAACTATATTTTAAAGGGTTATACAGCCAGTACAAGGATGGACAATCCGTAAAGGAAACCTATTTTAATTTTGACAATAAAAATGTAACGCTTCAGGCCCGTCATGCAGATTATCTTACAGATATGTATTCGATGCAGCTGGGTGGAAGTCATCAGGTGGGACAACGTCTGGAAGTAAACTGGTCAGCATCCAAAGCCCGTTCAGAATTTAAATTTGATTCTCCTAAAAATCTTGATCAAAATGAAAGAGGTTATCCTATAGTCAATTTTGTACAGCCCATGACCTACGGAAACCTATCTGCTGATGGCCGAAAATATATGGCAATGGATGCTCCGGACGGCATTGGGGATACCGGAAGTTATACCCTTCCTTATCACCAGCAGGCAATAGCAGCAGATCAATTAAAATTAAACCAAATCATCCTCAGCCAGAATCACAACACTGAAACAGATCTAAGAGGTCAACTGGATTTAAAATATAAAGTATCCGATAGTTTTGAACTTAAATTCGGGACAAAATACAACAATAAGAACAAAAATGTAGACAGTTCTGTACTCGTATGGATGCCTAAATCTTCTCTTGGAGTTCCCGGAGCACCGGTTACCTATCTGAACCAGCTTGAACGTGAAGCATTCCCTTACAGAGGGGGCTTTATGAATCCACTTGGAAATCCATATAACTCAGCGATCATTGATCAGATTACCAACGGGCAGATCGATCAGATGTACAATCCGGCTACACAGAATAATTTAGGCCTGATGCAGGTAAGCGGCAAAGACAGCAGTTCCAATATCACCAGTTCTTACCGCGGTACTGAAAATGTATGGGCAGCTTATATGATGGGAACCTGGAAAGTGACTGATCAGCTTCAGGTATTGGGTGGTTTCAGAAATGAATACAATGACATTACCTTCTGGGGTAAAAAAGTAATTTCAGATAAGGATAGTAAAACAGAAGACATTAAAGACAGAAAAACCTATAATGTTATACTTCCTATGGTTAATTTGAAATGGAATATCAGCAATGACCGTATTCTGAGGCTGGCTTACACCCGTTCTTTTGCAAGACCGGATTTCAATGACCTGAATCCTGGAACAATCGTAAATGATATCACCAACACCATTACGCAGGGAAATACGAAACTGGATCCTACATTTTCCAACAACTTTGACCTGATGTTTGAGAACTACTTCGGAAAGCTGGATCTGATTACAGCAGGAGTATTCTATAAAGATATCACCAATCTGATTTATAAAGATCAGTCAGTAAAAGATATCGGAGGCAGAACCTACACCTTCACGGCTCCTAAAAACCTGGAAGGAGCAAAATTATTTGGTTTTGAGTTTGGAATTTCCAAGCGTTTTGAAAACCTGCCCGGATTTTTGAAAAACTTAGGCTTTGAAGGAAACTATACCTACATCTCTTCCAAAATGAATATGCCCGTCTATGAAAATGGCAAACAGACAGGAACTATGCCTACTACCATTCCTAATCAGGCCAAACATATTTTCAATACGATCCTGTTTTATGAAACCAGTAAACTGATGCTTCGTGTTGCCGGGAACTACAAAGGAAACTATGTAAGCGAGATCAGAGCCGCTGCCGGGGCAGATCACTATCAGTATTTCGATAAAAACTTTACGGTGGATCTATCTACTTCTTACAGTATTTCAAAGAAAGTACGGCTGTTTTTAGAACTTAACAACATTTTTAATGAACCCAACCGCTACTATATGGGCGCAAAAGACCGTGTTGAAAACATTTCCTACTCAGGGATGCGCGGACAGGCGGGATTCACTTACAACTTTTAATTAAAAAATTTATTCATCAATGAAAAAGTATATATACGGGGCTGCATTTTGTATGACAGCATTAGTACAGGCACAGAATCAGTGTCAGAATCCAAAGATCAATCAGCTGCAGATTGTAGGCACCCATAATTCATACGCTCAGCCGGTAGATCCTAAAGTATTGGATATGGTAACTCCCATTATTAAAGGAATGATGCAGAAATACGACAGTATGATGTCCGAAGAACAGAAAGCCAAATTCAAAGAATATCACCCTAATGGTATGGATTTAAAAGAAGGATTAAGCTATAACCACCCTGATTTTACGGAACAGCTTAACGCCAATCTTCGAGGCCTGGAAATAGATGTTTATTATGATCCGGAAGGCAGCAGATTCAGCCGTCCTGCCACGTACGAAATTTTAAAAGCGAAAGGTATAACAGATCTGGCTCCTTTTAATACCAAAGGATTAGACCAGCCCGGATTTAAAGTATTACATATGGCTGATATTGATTTCAGAACGCATTATCCTACTTTGAAAGATGCCCTTACTTCCCTTAAAACATGGTCGGATCAACATCCTGATCATACTCCGATCTTTATGATGATCGAAGCCAAAGACTCTGGATTTCCAATTGTTGAAAACAGCACCAAAGTGTTACCCTTCGATAAAAAAGCTTATGATGACTTGGATGCGGAAATCGTAAAGTATTTAGGAAAAGATAAGATCATTACTCCAGAAGAAGTTCAGGGGAAATACAGCACATTAAAAGAAGCTGTAACCCACAATAACTGGCCAACACTAAATGACAGCAAAGGAAAGTTTATCTTTATGCTGTTACCCGGAAGTGCAGGAACTCTATCTTCTAAAAACAATCCTTATCTTATCAATAACTCCCTCAGAGAAAGAATAATGTTTCTGAACAGTGAATCTGATGATTCTTTTGCGGGATTCATTCTAAGGGATAATGCGATTGTAAGGCAAAAAGAAATTCAGGATCTGGTAAAACAGGGGTATATCGTAAGAACAAGATCAGACATTGAAACTTATGAAGCCAAAGTTAATGATCCTACCCGTTCCAAAGCAGCTTTCAGTAGTGGCGCGCAGGTTATTTCCACTGATTTTTTCCGCCCGGGAAACACTTACGGAACCCCTTACTTCGTACAGCCGCCTCAAGGAAAAGGTTATCTTAATAATCCTGTTAATACTTCATGTAAATAAATTTTAAAACCCGGTTCTGGAAACAGAACCGGGTTTTTACAATATGCTGATCTTTTACACTTTATTTTTATCGTAGATCACTTTTTCTTCCTTAATGGTTTGAAGTACTTTTATATCTTTAATTTTCATAGGATCTTCTTTCAGTGGATTCTTATCCAGTATAACCAAATCTGTAAGTTTATTTGGCTCTAAAGTTCCTTTAGATTTCTCTTCCATATACTGAATCGCCGGATGTATCGTCAGAGCCTGAAGTCCCTGATAAGGAGTAATACGCTGATCCGGTCCTATAGGCTTATCTTTACCATACGGAATCCTATTCACCGAAGACCAAAGCACCATCATCTGATTGAGCGGTAAAACAATAAAATCTGTATGATTGGTTGGTTTCAATCCCAGTCCTATAGCATCCTTCATCGGGCTCATATATTCAGCTTGCTTCTGACCTCTGTTAGCAACATGTGCATCAGCAAAATAATAAGTATGCAGGGTATAGAATGATGGCAGGATTTTATATTTCGGGTATTTCTGTAACTGATCGTTTCTCACAAACTGAGAGTGGATCATTGTAATATTTCTTTCTTTACCAAGATCATGTTTGGCTACAGTCTCGTGAACCTTCAGGAAAGCATCAATTGCAGCATCACCATTGGCATGCAGATTCAAAGGGACATTCATCCCATATACCATTGCAACCATAGCATTGAGTTCAGCTTGTGAAAAGATAAGTTCCCCTCTCCAATTTTTGTCATCTTTATTGCTAGGACTTCCGGTAAGATAAGGATCGTTAAAACAGGCTGTTTACCCTGAGGTGAGCCATCTATTGTGATTTTAACATCTCCGATCTTAAGTGATTATCATATTTCTTTCAATCTTTTAAAGGATAGTTTGCCAGAATAGGCTTTAAATCTGTAATAAAGGGAAATGCTACAATATACCATTCTGAGCTTAAACCAAAAGTCTGAAAATATTTTTCTGAATATATCAATGAAAAATCTTAATTTTTTACTTTAAAATCTTCCGGACAAGCTCAAAATGGCTTAAACCAAACAAATTGTCTGATCTTTTTCCAATTGTTGCCTTAGCACCTCTTTTAAAGAGCCTTTATATTTTCCATTAAACAAGAAACATCTTCTTCCATTTTGCAATAGAATTGCGGCTTAAATTAAAGTGATTGGCCAACTGAATATTATTTAGTTTGTGTTTTTTCTGATAATCAAGTATCTCCAATATATCTTTTTTAGTATAGGAACGATGCTTTCTGCTGACTTTATCGGAGTTACCAAAAATCTTTGTATCAAGTTCCAGAATATATAACGAAGACATATTATCTTTACTCAGTAAATCCCTGTACTCTGAGACTTTGTCAGGATATTGCTGATTGATAATATCAGAATAAATACGCTCATAATCGGGTATTATTTTTCTTCTTTGTATTTCATTATCCATTTGTAGAGTGTGGTTTTAGGTATTTTATATTCATTAATAACCTGACTTTTACTCATTACTCCCGACTCAACCTGTTTCAAAATAAAACTGATAATGTCTTTCGTATATATATTTTTCCGGAATCGCGGAAGGGTTGCGTTTGTACTGCCAGTTTTTTTAAATCCCGCTGGTGCATATAAAATTAAATGTTGAGAATAAAGTCTGAAAAAATCATACTCAAGTAACTTACACCATTTTAAAAGGACCTCTGTGGAAATATTTTTCTCCAGGTATATGTCTGTTATTTCCTGCTCTGTACATTTCATAAAGTTACATATTCGAGACATTGGAATTTCATACTCTGCAACTCTGTTTTTTATAAGCCGTCCGATATGTATTTCTTTAAAATTCATGGTATCAGTAATTATTTTATTCAACAATGATAAGATTGCTACAAATAGAACAGGCTTCCCTGCCTGTTAAACCAGACCTAACAAAGTTTATTATACCAGTTTACTTTACAATTCTGAAAGGTATAAACGTTTGTATATCCTTTAATTATCGCAAACGTTCTACAAGGATAACACTTCGGTATGACTGACCTGTTCCAGCAGCAACTCTGTCTATTACAGTCAAAGTCCCAAAACTCTCCGGAGCTATTGTAAAATCAAGATATTGAGCTGTATCCGTAATATTGATAAAATCCTCATAAAGGGCTGTAGTCACACTTGATGAACCTGTAACCCGTATCAAAGAATATTCACTGCCATTAACAATCGATTTTATAAAAAATGTAGAACCAATACCACTATACACTAATCTTACAGTTACTCTATATACCCCGATTGGCAATAAAATCCGGTCTGTTGTTCTTGCCGGAGCCCCCGTACCCGCAGGAACAGCAACTCCTGTAGAAATAGTAGAACCAATGATTTTATTGATGTAGTTGGGCGCCAGATTAGGTGCAGTTCCCATTTGAGTATCATTTGAATTTAAATTAAATCTTAATCCTGATTCCGAGTTGTACGACGTTGCGTTGATTCCCAATCTGATAATCTGTCCGGCAACAGACTGTATATTATTAGCATATACATCTCCGGTTGCAGGATTAATTACCAGCCCATAAGTGGATGTACCGTCAGGAAGGGTTGCCAGATTGGTTACTCTGATCGGAGCGGGACTGTTGGAAGTATCAGCTGCATTAACTTCCAGTTTTCTGTTGGGATTATTAGTTCCTATTCCTATATATCCGGCAGGAGCAGCTAAAGTACCGGACAGTCCTGTACCAAATATCGCATTTCCAATATTTAATTGATTATTGGAAGTATTGGATACCGCCTGGGTACCAGCACCAATAACAATATTATTGCTTCCCGTGGTAATACCTGAACCTGCATTCATTCCGAATGCTGTATTTTGTGTTCCTGTAACAGACGAAAAAGGAAGCGCACCTGTACCAAAAGCTGTATTCCCAAATTTTGACACAGATACTGATGGATTCCCCAGCCATCCTCCCTGGATACTATTTCTTTTAAAAATTAAATCTTGATCATCAGTTGTTCCTAAAAAATGGGTTCCGGAGACAGTCCCTGAATTTCCTGTCAAAGCCCAACCGCTTGATACTGCACCGGAACCGGTAGTTATTTTTATCCATTTATTAATCGTAGGATCTCCATTAAAGTAATAGTATCCGACTGTAGTGACATCCACAGTCTGTCCCGAAGGAGTTCCGGCAGCAGAAGTAACATATACCAGTGCTCCGGTTTGGGAAGATGTATAGGTTTTCAAACTTAAATTATCACCTGAAATTCTTGGTGCAATAATTCCATCCAAAGATGTGGCATCTATGGGCTTTCCTACAACGTCCAGAGTTGCATTAGGACTTTGAGTATTAATTCCAACTTGCCCGTTTATCATCGAAACAGAGCCTAAAACTAATGCTGTAAATATAGATTTTGCCTTCATGGTTTCAAATATTTCAGCAAATCTAAATAACTGCATTTATCGATATGAAATTATTGGTCTTTCAGTATCTAATACTACATCTCACAAAATCTCACATCTGTTTATAGTAACAGGATTACAGTGTATCAATCCATTTATATAAATTTATTTTTTCTGTAAGATTAAGTTTTTTTCTTAACCTGTATTTGCGATTATCAACAGCTCCTACAGTTGTTTTTTTATAAGTAGCGATTTCTTTTGTCTGAAGATTTAATTTCAGGAAAGCACATAACTCCAGATCTGAAGGGGTAAGTTCAGGAAATTCAAGTAATCTGTGATACAGTTCAGGAAAAGTCTGCTGAAATACAATAAAGAATTGTTTATCATTATTTTTTGCGAGATCCAATAACATAGTCAATTCTTCAGATTCCAATCCTCTGTTTCCTGTAAAATGGGATCTGTCTGATAGTCTTTTCCTTTTTTGCATAAAATAAAAACTTACTGCAACTCCTAAAAGAATAATCAAGCTACCTGCAATAAACCATTTCCATTCTGAATTCCGGGAAAGAGTTTCAGGTTTCTTATCAATTCTCTTCTGTGTAATTAATGCGTATTGATTAATTGTTGCCAGACTATCCTTGAGTGCACTGTTTTTTTCAGTGTAATAAAGTTGTTTTTCAGTGTTCCCCTGCTTTTTATAATATTCTATTAATATTGGGTACACATTGATCCCAACCATTGGAAGATTCTGTTTTTTTCCTATTTCCAGCGCTTTATTGAAATATTCCAACGCTTTGTCATAATTATTTTTTTTGAATTCATAATCACCCCGGAAAGCGTAAAGAGCAGCAATGTTTAGTGGATAGTAGGATTTCTTAAGTGCTGTTTCTGCTTCATCCAGCAACCTTTCACCTTTTTCCAGTTCTCCCAATGAAACATATGCGCTGCCAAGACACTGTGCAGCCTGTCCTATACATACATATTTATCAAAAGACTCGGCCTGTATTTTTTGGGATTCCTGATAGGCTTTATTTCCAAAATAGATAATAGAATCTTTGTATGCTTTCTTATCAAAAGCCTGATAAGCATACAGAGCATAATCTAACAATCCTGTATAGATTGAAACCTTTCTGAAATGGAGGGTGTCATTGGATTTTATAAAATCTGATCTTTGAAGTGCTGCAGAAAAATTCCCACGTGCTTCGTCAAAATCCTTTGAAAACGTTAACGCCCTGGCTTTTACCTCAATCAGAAAAGCATAATTGTTATTATCATTTAGTTCTTTGGCCAGGGGAAGTGTTTCTGCAATTAGCTTTAATGCTGAATTGGTATCCGCTTTTGCTATGTAAACCTGAATCTGTTTTATCCTTGAAATGAGTATTCCTTTTTTATAACCAGCCTCTTTTGAAAGATCATAAAGCTGCGTGGTCAGGAGCATTTTTTCTCCTTCACTCAACCTTACATAATTTGATTTATCATTAATCTGACTTAACAGATTATCAATTTTCTGCTTTTGAAAGTTCTGAGGGAAAGCAATTATTGGAAATAAAACCAATACAAAATTTAGTAATTTCTTTTTTTTCATCCTTCTCTAAAAATAATAAATAAAAATGAAAAAAAAACTTTTTTTTATATTAGATATAAGTAACTAAAAAAATCAAGCTTATTCTGTTAATTTCAAATCCATTTTCGTTCAGAATCATCAGACCAATAAGAGAGCTGTGCCTTTAGAATACATAAATATCATCATTTTTTTACTGTATGAAATAATATTAATATTTCTATCTGAAAAAAAATGATAAATTTAATAGTAAAACACAGCACAAATGAAAAAATATTTAACAATGTATTTTATTCTCAGTTCATTACTATTTTTCTCCCAAAATGAAACAGACCTTATTTTAGATGCGGGGGTTGCAAAGGATCAGGTTCAAGGTCCTCAAAAAGCAATATACAATGCAAACAATATTATTCAGAACAAAAATACTACTGACCAGCAGAAAATAAGAGCTTATCATTTGATGAATAATGCCTATCTTATTATGGGGCAAACCTCAGATGCCTTAAATTCAGCAATGAAGGCCAAAGAACTGTCTGATAAAATAAAGAGTCCCGAATATCTGGCTTTGTCTTTATCACTTATTGCCCAGAATTACCGACAGCTATGCCTAAATGATCAGGCTCTGGATTATTATAATCAAACCCTGAAACTCCTAACAAAGATTGATACCCATCAAGATGAAACGGCTTTTCTCGTTGCAGCAACAGCATATGAAATAGGAAATATAGAATATTCAAAAGAAAATGATCAGTCATCCTTAACGTATTACCGCAAATCCATTAATCTCCTCCAACACCTGCCTGATCAATACAAATTAGTTCCGAAATTCGATTATATACTGGCCAACAATTATATGGCAATGGGCAGAAGTTATATAGAATTAAAAAAAAATGACTCTACCCGGATCTGTTATGATAAAGCGCGGGATATTATTTATCCGGTAAAAGATAAGGTCTTACAGGTTTATCTTTTAAAAAGTTATGGAGAACTATATTATACTGAAGGGAATTACAAATCAGCAATAGATTCTGTGGGAAAGGCCGATAAAGTAATCTTTTTTGATGGTTTTGGACTTAAGGGAATTATCTATGAATTATTAGCTAAAAGCTATAATAAACAGGGCGATCATCTTAACTCGGAAAAGTATTACAATCTATTGGAGAATATACAAAAACAAAGAGATAATGAGCTTAACGGCGCCACTTCCTTCGCTTTTACAGGTTCTAAAAAAGAAATGCTGCATATTATTGATGATCAGGAAAAAAGAAAAAGAATTCTTATCGCTGCTCTTATCGTGATAGTATTCACTTCCGGCATTATGATTTTAATTTCCGGGCAAAAAGCTCAAAAAAATAAAAAACTTTACCTGGAAATTAAGGAAAGCATGGACAAGGAAAACAATCTGAAGAAAAGCAATCCTGAGTTTATAAGGTCTTCCTCTATTACGGAAGAAAAAGAAAAAGAGTTACTTATAAAGCTTTCGGAGTTTGAAAATTCAAAAAGAATTATCAGTAAGAACCTTACAATAGCCTCACTGGCCTCTCAGCTGGAAACGAATACTACCTATTTATCCGAGATCATTAACAGACATAAAAATAAAAATTTCAATTCTTATATTAATGGATTAAAGATAAAGTACATTATCAATAAAATACATACTGATTCTAAATATCACACCTACAAAATAACTTATCTGGCTGAAGAATGTGGGGTTCCTTACAGCAGCTTTGTATCAATTTTCAAAGAATATACAGGTATGACACCTTCTGCTTTTCTAAAACAAAGAGCTCAGGAAAACCAGTCTAAATAGAAGTTTAACTTACTGATTACATTACCATAACACTATTCAAAAGCACCTCTGATTTTAATAATCTCAGAGGTATACTATTTTGTTTTCATTTGGTTTCCGGTTTATTTTTAATCAGAAAATTACAGCTGATAAGGTTGCTGCAGCTTTTCGTTTTACTACAGATCATTTTATTATCAATATGAAACCTGCATCACTGCAATGTTCTGCAGACAATATAATTTTCTTTTTTAATGATAAAAAACATCAATCACCAATTCTACTTATGAAAAAAATTTTCCTTCCAGTTTTTGCTATTTTATTACTTCTTATTGGGCTGCTTTTAGCGCGTACTTTTACCTTTCCTTTTAAAAAAATAGCCGCCGCAACTGGCACCCCTGCCCAAATAACAATTAATGACTCTTCTATATCCAGACTTTCCGGAGGCCTAAAAATTCCTACTATTTCTTCAGGAGATTCTTTGAAATTTAATGATGTCCCTTTTGATACATTTAATGAATACATTAAAAAGAATTACCCTTTTATCTATCAACATGCAGAAAGTTACACGATTAACGGCCATGCCCTCGTATTTAAACTGAAGGGTACGGATCCTAATCTACAACCTTTACTTTTCTTATCCCACCTAGATGTTGTACCTCCGGGCGGTGCTGGAATTAAAAATACTGAAACAGATCTGTTCCAGCCAAAAGACAAACCTATTCCACCTGTAAGCAAAATTGCTAAGGAATGGGATTATGGGCCATTTTCAGGAGCTGTTGTCAATGGAAGAATATATGGCAGAGGAACTATGGATATGAAAAGTATGCTATTTGCATTGATGGAAGCACTACAGAACACCATGAAAAGCGGATATCAGCCCAAACGGGATATCTATCTGGCATTTGGTTTTGACGAAGAAGTGGGCGGTGAACTTGGAGCGGCCAGAATAGCAGATTATTTCGGCCGGCAAAGGCTACGGTTTGATGCAATTTATGATGAGGGAGGATTTATTCTCAGTAAAGGAAGTGTTGAAGGGATTGATGCCAATGTTGCACTGATTGGATGCGCCGAAAAAGGCTTTTTATCACTGAAAATTAAAGTGAAAGGTTTAGGCGGACATTCTTCTATGCCTCCATCGGAAACTGCTGTTGGAAAGGCTGCAGCTATTATGCAAAAATTGGAACAAAACCCGATGAAACCTACAATTACACCTTTGATACAAGATTTTTTCAAAAATGTAGGAGGTTCCATGTCTTTTCCTTCCAGGCTGGCCATTGCCAATGACTGGTTACTACAGCCACTTCTGATATCCCAACTTTCAAAAAATCATACTACCAATGCTCTGATTCGTACAACAACAGCATTAACAATGATGAAAGGAAGTGACGCTCCTAATGTCCTGTCTTCAGAAGTCGAGTTTGTTGCTAACTTTAGATTGCTGCCTGGAAATACAATTCAGGAAGTTAAAGAACATGTAGCAAAACTGGCACAGGGATATGATATCGAAATAAGTGAAGTAGACAATTCCCGGGAAGCATCTATCGTTTCACCATCAGATACCAAGGGATATAAAATTATGGAAACATCACTTAACAGAATCTATCCCAATCTGCTTATAACACCTTATTTAACAGTTGGGGGTACAGATGCCATTAAATATCAAGCCCTAAGCAATAATGTCTATCGATTTATGCCTATTAAAATTAATAATTCTGAACAGCAAAGCATGCATAGTATCAATGAATACATCAGTATTGAAAATTATACGAAAATGATCCGTTATTTTGAGTTTATTATGCAGAATTATGATAAAGATGGCGGCAAATAAATAATTGAAAAATGATCACCTACAATTTTCCATTAAGATCAATTAAAAATCATAAAACATGAAAACACATAATGATTTAATGAAGGGACTCATCGTCATTGTAATCAGTACAACGATGATTACCTGTACTAAAAAAAATGAAGAAGAGCAGCAAAACATTTCTAAAAAAGAGATTATTGACAAGCAGTTCTTAACTGAGAAAAAGCAGTCGAAACTAACTCCGGATACTGTTTTAGAAATTTTGAAAGCAAGAAATAAGGAATTCTCCAATGATAATCTAACCATCCGTAATACATCGAAAAGAATCAGAAAAAGTTCTTTAGGCCAGTTCCCCGGAGCCGTGATCCTATCCTGCCTGGATTCCAGGGTACCCGTAGAGGATATTTTTCATTCGGGTATTGGAGATCTTTTTGTAGCCAGAGTTGCCGGTAATATCAGTAACGAGGATATTCTCGGAAGCCTGGAGTTTGCCTGTAAAGTGTCGGGGGCAAAAGTTATTCTTGTGTTAGGACATGAACACTGCGGGGCTATAAAATCGGCTATTGATAATGTAGAATTAGGAAATATAACGGCCCTCTTATCTAAAATAAAACCTGCAATAGAAAAAACAAACGATTTTAAAGGTGAAAAGAGTTCTGTAAATCCTGGTTATCTGGAAGCTGTTACAAAGGCTAATGTTCTGCATACTATTTCCAATATAAGAAATAACAGTCCATTATTAAAAGAAATGGAAAGCAAAGGAAAGATAAAAATAGTAGGCGCAGAGTATCATATGGAAACAGGAAATGTAGAATTCCTTTCAGACTAGAAACAGAAAACCTGGATTTATTCAAAAAAACATTCAATGGTAAATTCTATAATCTAAAATGTTTAAAAAATCTGTTAGATTTAATTCTGTATTATCCGGATTAAAGAATAAAAATTAGATTGCGATAAAGCTTATAAACTATTATCAATTTTTCAGAAAGATATAAACAAAAAAGTCTTCTATTTCTAGAAGACTTTTTGCGATCCGGACGGGACTCGAACCCGCGACCTCCGCCGTGACAGGGCGGCATTCTAACCAGCTGAACTACCGGATCAATTTTTTTTAAAAGAAATTGAGAAAACTTCTGCGATCCGGACGGGACTCGAACCCGCGACCTCCGCCGTGACAGGGCGGCATTCTAACCAGCTGAACTACCGGATCAATTTTTTTAAAGTAATTGAAAAACTTCTGCGATCCGGACGGGACTCGAACCCGCGACCTCCGCCGTGACAGGGCGGCATTCTAACCAGCTGAACTACCGGATCATTGTTTTGTGTGAAAGAACTTCGTTTCTTTTTCGTGGTTGCAAAATTACACCTTTTTTTATTACCTGCAAATTATTTTCAAAAAAAAAGCCTCCCAATCGTGGAAGGCATTCATTATCAAACTTATTTTTTTATAAGTGTGCGCTTAATTTTTCAGCGATTACCTCTTTCGGAGCTACACCTACTAATTTGTCTACTACTTCTCCGTTCTTAAAGATAAGAACTGTAGGGATATTTCTAATACCATACTGCATTGAAATCTCCTGGTTATTGTCAACATCTACCTTTCCTACTACTGCTTTCCCTTCAAAATCTGAAGCTACTTCTTCAATAATTGGTCCCAATGTTCTGCAAGGTCCACACCATACTGCCCAGAAGTCAACTAAAACTGGTTTATCTGATTTTAAAACCGTATCCTGGAATGAGCTGTCTGTAATTTCTAAAGCCATTTTTGTTTCTTTTATTTTAATTAATATTATTTTATTGTTTCAAATCTATTGAGTGTTCAAAATTACGACTTTTACATCATAAGACTATCTATGCTCAACATTAGTTTTTTCTATAGCATAATCCTTTGAAATCTCTTTTAAGGCATTTACTAATGCGTCTATATCAGCTTTTGTTGTTAAGTGGCTGAAAGAGATACGTAACGGTGTACAATGATCCATTTCATCTTCAGAAAGAACCATCATCATAACCATAGATGGCTTGGATGCTCCGGAAGAGCATGCACTTCCCTGAGAAATAGCGATCCCTTTCATATCCAGCTGAAGACCGATTAACGGATTTTTATAAGGCAATAAAGCACTTAAAACGGTATAAAGGCTGTTTTCCTTCTCAGCACTTCTTCCGTTGAATTTTATGCCTTCAATTTCAGCTGATAATCTTTCGATAGCATAGTCTTTGATTTCCTGCATATGCTGAGTGTATTCATTCATATGAGCAAGAGAAAGTTCTAATGCTTTACCTAGCCCTACAATACCGCAAACATTCTCAGTTCCTGCTCTCAGGCTTCTTTCCTGAGGGCCTCCGGTGATAATTCCTTTCAGTCCGGTTGATTTTCTGATATAAGCAAAGCCTGATCCTTTTGGCCCATGAAACTTATGAGCACTGCATGAAGCGAAATCTACAGGAATGTCTGAGAAATCAAGGTTCATGTGAGCCATCGTTTGTACTGTATCAGAATGGAATAGAGCATTATGTGCCTTGCAAAGTTCAGCTACTTTTTTAAGGTCCATCAGGTTTCCGATCTCATTATTGGCATGCATTAAACTTACCAACGTTTTTTTATCTGAGGCTTTTAATAATTCTTCTAATTTATTAAGGTCAATATCTCCTTTTTCATTAGGACGGATATAATTTACTTCTACTCCCTTTCTTGCCTTCATATCCAGGATACTTTCAGAAACACATTTATGTTCCAAAGGCGAGCTGATGATTCTTTCTACTCCAAGGTGTTCTACCGAGGATTTGATAATCATATTATTGGATTCTGTTCCACAGGAAGTGAAAATGATCTCAGCAGGAGTTACATGAAGATAGTCTGCAACCTGTCTTCTTACATTTTCAATAAGGATTTTGGCTTCCTGTCCAAAGCTATGAGTTGAAGACGGGTTTCCGAAGTTCATCTTCATCGTACCAACCATTGCATCTATAACTTCTTCTGCAAGCGGAGTGGTTGCGGCATTATCTAAATATATTTTATCCATTATTATTTTGAATATTTTAATTCTACGGAAGTAAACTGGTAATCTGCAGGAACAGCAAAAACGAACCAGGGATTAGAAAGCACCTGAATTTCCATTCCGCCGGAAGGTTCTCCAGCCGGAACTTCTACATACAGAACATTATTCTTGACAGATACCCCTTTAATCTCATTGATAGTATGGCTTCCTGATCTGAAGCCTCCCAGATTGTATACAATAACTTTCTTGTCTTTCGGAAATTTCGGATAATTGGATGCAGGATCTTTCCCTTCTTCCACAAGCTGAAAACCACTTTTGCTCAAAGCAAGGTATTCTTTTTCATCTTTAAGGATCCTGAAACCTGGCTGTTCGGTACCTCCTTGAGATTGGGTTACAAGAAGTTCTGCTTTCTGCTGCATATCAGACAATTTTTGTTGAGATGTTGTTGTACTTGCACAGCTCATCAGGATGGCTGTAAATGCAATTAACAGACTTTTCATTTTTTACACTTTTATCACCCAAAATTAGTGAAAAAATTGGTAATGTCCCTCATTTGCCCATTTCAACATTGGCTTATCCCCGGAAGTATCACCAAATGCAATAATTTTGTCATACTTGGAATCGTGAATTTCTTCCTTTATTCGTACCAGTTTTTCTTTACCGTTACAGTTTTTCCCAATAAAGTTTCCTGTGAATACACCGTTCTTGAACTCTGCCCTCGTAGAAACAAGCTGCATTTTCAATACCTCAGCAAAAGGCTTCACCCAGATGTCCAGAGAAGCAGTTACCAATAAACTTTGTGTATTATTCCTATCGATATTTTGAATAAAATCCAGTGCATTTTCCCTTACAATTTTAGGGTAATGTGCTTCAAAAAACTGTTTGGATTTCAGTTCTATTTTTTCTTGAGTCTGACCTTTTAAAATAGATCCGATAAAGCTTTTCTTCACTTTTTCAGTTTCTGCCAATTTAAGCTTCAACAGGATAAAAAGCGGTACATGTTTTAAAAATTGTATTCTATATTTTGTAGAATCGTAGAATTTAAGATACATAAACATGGTATCTTTATACGTCAGGGTTCCGTCAAAATCAAAACAATACAATTTTTTCATTTTTTAAAGCTTTAACTTTTTAAATATAAATTCAGGGATATTCCTGATAATCATCATAATAATACTCCAAACCGGCAAAACATAGGCCACGTTCTTTTGTCTTTTGAACGCTTTATAAATACAAGCTGCTGCCTGCTTAGGAGTTGCTGTTAATTTAGGATTTAAAGGCAGACCTTCTGTCATTTTAGTGGCCATAAATCCTGGTTTTACAGTTAGGACATGTACTTTTTTACTGAAAAGATAGTTTCTAAGTCCGCTTAAATAGGCGGTAAAAGCCGCTTTTGCACTTCCGTAAATAAAATTACTCTGTCTACCTCTGTCTCCTGCCACTGATGAAAGTCCGATGATCGTCCCTGATCTTCTGCTTTCAAATTTATGGGCAAAATAATTCATTACCGGAATCAGTTTAGCGTAATTGATATTGATAATACGTTCTGTATTTTTATTATCATACAGCCCTTCTTCGGTTCCTTCCCCTAAATATCCTACGGCACAAAATAATACATTTGAATTGACATAATCAAATTTGTTATAATCAATTTCTTTCATCAGATCCAGTTCTATCACTTCAGACTGCTGTAGAAATTTCACATCAATATGCCTTGCAAACCTTTCTGTAGTTTCTTTATTTGAGGTAAAAAGATAGATTTTTTCAAACTTTTCTCCTTCCTGAAGTGTTTTTTCCACAAATGCCTGTGCCACTTCAGATGTACTTCCCAGAACTATCATTATGAATTGTTATTTAAGATTCTTTTGTGCTGTAAAGACACAAATTTAGGACTTCTAATATTTTTCAGGTAATTGGTTAATGAAGATTTGCTCATACTGTCTTTGGTAAGATAAATCCTTCCTCCAAATTCCTGAACAATACTATCCAGCTCCTCTACCAGTTTTTTAAGCTTTGAATTTACTTTAAAATCCAATGCCAGCGTATACCCTTCTACTGGAAAAGAATTATATGCTTCCGGATTATTCTTCCCGAAAAGCTTTAACACGGCTAAGAATGAACCATTTCCACTGTTAGCAATTGTTTCAAGGATTCTTTTCATTCCTTCCTTTCCGGATTCTTTTGGAATCACCATCTGATATTGTATAAATCCGGATTTCCCGTAGATCTTATTCCATTCATTAATGGCATCCAAAGGATAGAAAAATGTTTCGTAGTCGATAAAGTTCTTGACTTCTTTTTTGGATTGTTTTTTATAATAGAGCCAATTGAAAATCTTTACTGTAAGAGCATTTAATACAAACCCCGGAAAGTAAAAAGGAACAGTAGGCTGTAATTTTTTCTTCAGTCTTAAAGGTGTTTTTGCCATAGCCTGAGGTAATTCATGCTGGAAAGCATGTTCTCCTCTCATCAGAATACTTCTCCCGATATTTTTTCCTTTCTGAAGACAGTCAATCCAGGCTACTGTATAGGTCCAGCTTTCACTCTCATCAAATAATTTGAAAATCTCGTCAAGATTATCTGCTTTGATGCTTTCCTGACGGATATAGGCAGATTCAATATTTTTAAGCTTAAATTTTGCGGTCAGAATAATTCCTGTAAGTCCCATTCCTCCAATAGTAGCCCAGAACTTTTCTGAATTTTCTTCTCTTGAACAGGTAATGATTTCCCCATTCTCCACCATCAGTTTAAATTCAATTACATATTCTGAGAAACAGCCTTCTGCGTGGTGATTCTTTCCATGCACATCGGAAGCAATAGCTCCACCCACAGAAACAAATTTTGTTCCAGGAGTTACATACAGAAAGTATCCCTGCGGCACTGATATTTCAAGTACGTCTGAAAGCAGTACTCCGGACTCACATTCTATGATCCCGTTCAGGCGGTCAAAACTGATGAACTTATTTAATTTTTTGGTAGAAAATATGCTTTCTCCCAATGAAGCATCCCCATAACATCTTCCGTTTCCTCTGGCAATAACTTCATTGTGGCTGAGTACGAATTCTTTTATGTTTTTGAAGCTGTCCTCAGATCTCATTTCTTTTTCCACTACCGGGAAATTACCCCAGTTTGTAACTCTCTGTGTGAAATTCGGCTTCATTTCTTAAAGTAAATTTGAATTAAAAATGTGGCCACCCAAAGTAATAAAGTAACCTGTATATAACGGTCTCTGTACACAATTTTTGTAGGAGATTCTGTTCTGTTGTACACCAATGTCTGCTGCAAATATCTTAAAAGAGCAAATACAACGAAAACTACAGTATAAAATACTCTTTCATGGAATCTCGCCTGTACTTCCGGTGAGAGGGTAAACATCAGATAGCAAACAATTGCCAGGGTGATGGAGATAGACAATGCAATATCTGCAAACTGTACATTATAACCATCCAAAGCTTTTCTTGTTTTTCCTGAAACCTGAGCATTGATAAGCTCTCCTCTTCTTTTTCCAATAGCTAGTACCAATGCCAGAACAAAAGTTAATAAGATTGCCCATTGGGAAATACTGATCCCGGTAATGTAACCGCCTGCAAGAACCCGCAGTACAAATCCTATAGCAATGATAAAAATATCTATGATTGGAACATGTTTTAGTCTGAATGTGTACGCAAGATTCATCATCACATAAAAAGCAATAATGGTTGCAAATTTCCATAAGGGCTGTTGAAAATACAGCTGGGCAAACCCTACAAAAGCAATATCCGCAATCACAAGACTAATAAGGATTGCTATTGCAGTAGATTTTGATATAGCCCCACTCGCCAGCGGGCGTCTTCTTTTCTCAGGATGTTTTCTGTCTGCTTCAATATCATTATAATCATTAAGAATATAAACAACACTGGCAGCAAATGAAAAGATGATAAAAGCAAAGATACTTTTGGTAAGTAAATCAAGGTTGGTAATATTACCGGAGAAGAATAGAGGAACAAATACAAAAAGGTTTTTCACCCATTGCTCTACACGGAGCAGTTTTAAATATTTTTTCATTTATGTTATTTCAATTACAAAAATAATAAATTAAAAATTGACAGGCATAAAAATACAAAAAAAACCGCCGGGGCGGTCTTTTACGAAAATATTTATATGTTAAATTAATTACTGCCCTTGCTTGGCATCGTTAATCATTTTTTCATTTGCAGTAATCGCGAATTCAACTCTTCTGTTTTTAGCTCTTCCTTCATCTGTATCATTGCTTGCAACCGGCATATTTTTACCTTCACCTTTAGTGAACATTCTGCTTCCTGCAATTCCGCTTTTCACTAAATATGCTTTTACAGCATCGGCTCTTCTTTGAGAAAGTGCCATGTTATAAGCATCTTTACCAACGCTGTCTGTGTGACCATAGATATTGATATTGGTATCCGGATTATCAACCAATACTTTAGCTAATTTATCTAAGTTACCCTGAGCAACAGAAGTTAGATTTGAAGAGTCGAAAGCAAAGTTTACGATACTTTCATTCATCGTAACTTTAATACCATCTCCTACTCTTTCTACCTGAGCACCTGGTAAAGTTTCTTTAATATCTCTTGCCTGCTTATCCATTTTGTTACCGATCACGTTACCTGCAACACCACCGATAATCCCACCAAGCACAGCACCAATAGCACCGTTTCCTCCTTTTCCTACATTGTTTCCAAGGATACCACCTATTACAGCTCCTGATGCAGCTCCTACAGCAGTACCTCTTTGTTGGTGATTTGAATTCTGAACTGCTTCACAACTTGTCAATAATAATGCTGATGACAAGAAAAGAGCTCCTACGTATGTTTTAGTAAATTTCATTTTTTTAATCTTTTATGTTATTTAATTATTTCATTCCGGTTCTTTCGAAATTGTAAACTACTTTTACACTTCCTCCTTCAAACGGAACGTCTTGCTGAAGAGAAAACTGATCTGTGCTTTGGTTGATTACTGATAAAGTATAACCTGCAACATTTTGTTTTGCTTTTGTACCTGCAAGAACTTTTTTAAACATAAATGTATCACCATTTTTGATTTCAAACTTGATTGGCTGTGTAATGGCCGGGCAGCTTCCACCTCCATTCAGAGTATAAGCTCCTGTCCAGTTGTTAGGAATTAATCTCCAGTGGCTTCCGACGAAACACTGCGCATCTGCTCCCTCATCAAAAGGTTTAATTTTATACCCTTTATCGTAGTCTATGCTCACAATCTGCCAATCTCCTTTTAATTTTAGAAAATCTGCTCTTTGATTCTGAGATGTAGCTGCGTTATTCACAGAGGAACAAGACACTGCAAAAAGTGATGTTCCTAACATCCCTGCAAGTAGTAACTTTTTCATTTTGTTGTTTATTATTTTGTTACAATAAAGTTACAAAAAACCGTGCCAAAATTGTATTTAAAAAATAAAAAAGTCCGAAAAATTTCGGACTTTTTTATTAGATATTTAAAAATGAATATTTTAACAGTTTTTTGAAAAATAATAAAATAGCCTTGTATTGCAGCTTATCCCTTATATTTCCAAGTTATTCACTATAAAATAGACATTATAGCTATTTATAAATAATTATTTTTTAACAGCTTTGGTTGCTTTTTTAACAACAGGTTTAGCTACAGAGGTCTTACTTCCGTTATAGAAGTTATTGTAAGCATATTCAGCTGCTTTTTTCACATCTATAACTCCTCCTGCTGCAGAAAAATCTGTAAAACCATTCGCTGTGCTTAAATTGCTTGATTTTTTCAGTGACTCAATAATCTGGTCCGGTTTAAGATTCGGCATATAAGCCAATAGAACTGCAGCAGCTCCAGATACTACCGGAGAAGCCATGGATGTTCCGTCTAAATACTCATATTTACTTCCTTTAACCGTTGAATAGATTCTTTCTCCGGGTGCAAAAACATCCACCATTTTCTTATTGAAATTAGAGAAACTGGCTCTAAGAGCATTATTATCATTGGTGCTTGCTCCTACTACAATCACATTATTGACAAATGGTTTTTCATCGTTAACATTTTTATAGTTGGTAGGATATGCTAAATGCTCTGCTACATCTTCATTTTCATTACCTGCGGCTTTTACTAAAAGTACTCCTTTATCTTCAGCATATTTGAAAGCATCCCAAACCACATTTTTACCTGGAGAAACTGGTTTACCAAAACTCATATTAAGGATTTTAGCTCCATTATCTACAGCATATCTGATGGCATTGGCAACGTCTTTATCTCTTTCATCTCCATCAGGCACTGCTCTTACTGTCATAATTTTAGCAACTTTTGAAGCAATACCGTATTGAATTTCTTTTCCCTGAGGAAGCCCGGCAATAATTCCTGCTACGTGAGTTCCGTGTTGTGCATCAGGCCCTTCGTAGTGATTGTTTCCGTAATTTTTTTCAGAATAATCATCATAATTATCACCTACAATTTCTTTTCTAGGATCATATGAAAGATCATATTGTTTTGCTGCCGGTGCATAATGATCAATGGCTTCCTTCATATCCTTCTTCATTCTCTCTTCAAATTCTGCAGAAGATTTCCCTTTAAAATCCGGGCTTTGAGAAACCTGACTTAAAACTTCCAATGCAATGGCATCTTTCTGATCTGCAGGCTTCTTAATGGCTGATATATTTTCTGCTGTTACCGGTTTACCACCTAATAGCTTTACCATATTCGGGATGAGCTCATTGATCATAGAATATGTTCTGAAGCTTTGCTGAGCCTCAATACTTTTCTTTGTGAAAAGATCTTTAGCTTTCATATACATTGCAAAGTCTTCGGGCATTTTAGCCTGATTGGCTTTGTTCTTTACAGAGTCATCTCCTTCAAAAAGAGGTTTATATTTAGCAACAACTCTTGTTACTTCCATATTATCGACATCAATATCCCCATTTTTTCCTCCTAAGAAGTTCCATCCGTGAATATCATCGATATATCCGTTTCCATCATCATCCTTACCATTTCCAGGTATTTCATTAGGATTCGTCCACATATTTTTCACCAAACCCGGGTGATCTACCTGTACTCCACTATCTAAAACTCCTACGATTACCGTCTTGGGCTTCAATCCTTTTGATTCCAGATATTTATATGCATTTTCTGTATTAACACCATACACTTTTGAAGTACTAAAATCTTTGTGATACCATGTCATCAGACTTTTATCTTCATTGGGATCAGTACTTTTCGTTTTTGCCTCCTGTGCAAAGGAGAATCCAAAACCTGTTAAAAAAACTGCTGCTAATAATACCTTTTTCATATATTGATATTTGTTTTAAAGTCATATAAAGCCGTCAACTGTTATACTTATAGTGAACTTCGATAGTGACGGCCTTCTATTTATGTTTTATATTTTTTATGTAAACAAGCGATTCCGGGCCTTTGTTACAGATAAGATCCAGAACCGATAAATCTTCTAAAAATCCTAATTTGTCTGAAAACGTCTGATAATAACTTTCCATTTCAAATTCTGAAGGCTGCTTTGCGGAGAATTTTTCTCTGAAACTGATTCCTTCGGGATTTTTGATATATTCTTCATTCAAAGAGTGTGCCTTTTCTGTTTTCAATATCTGTTGGATGATTTCTAACCCTTTAAGGTTAAAATCCAGAAGAAACTTTTCTTTCAGGTCAAAAATCTTTCTGAACTTATCTTCATAATATTCGAAGTAAGGCGAACTCTGATATGCGGTTTGAATGGATTTCCAGTGTAAAGTTCTCCAATCTTCCCTGTAAGAGATCTCAATATCTTTAAATTCTCTTTTCCCGTTATGATTGATAGGAATAATAAGAGATAATTTTCCGTTAGCCCCATAGATATTAGCTCTGTTTCTATAGGTTTGCTTAGGAAAGTTTTCAAACTGTTCCAATACTACTTCATTTTCAGCATCTAAAAACACTGAAAACCATGAAACCGGCGGCATATAAAATACCGGTAATAAAACATTCTTCATATTCATAATGCAAAAATGAAGTATTTTTTCAAATACTTCATTCTATTTTAAGTTTAATTTTATTTATAGATCGTCTTCTGTCTTTTTCTTTCTGAATAATTTCACAAAATACTCCCAACCGAAGAATAGTATTAAAATCATAGCAGCAATCCACCAGTATGAGGTTTTATTGGCTTCTCCTGTATTGGTTGCTTTAAACATTCTGTCCCAACGGATTTTGAATGGCGCCTGGTATGTAGAGCTGCTATCCGGAAAAGCTCCCTGAAGACTCATCCATGTGAACATTGGCTTACCAACAATATTTTCTTCCGGAACGAAACCAAAGAATCTCGCATCTAATGAAGCATCTCTGTTATCCCCTACCATCATGTAATAATCCTGTTGGATGGTATATTGATTAGCCTCTTTTCCGTTGATAAAGATTTTTCCGTTTTTCTTTTCCAAGCTGTTATGCTCATATTCTGAAATAATCCACTGGAACATTGGAAGGGTTTCATTATTAATAGCTACCACATCTCCTTTTTTAGGAATTCTTACCGGCCCGTACCAATCCTGATTCCAAGGCTTGTTGACAGGAAAAATAGACTGCGTTGTATCAATCTTTGTTTTTGCTTCGTCTCTGTAAGCTATGGCAGCTTCTCCTTTCACAGAAACATCTTCTTTCATGTCCACTACATGAGGAAGTTCTTTAATGTCTTTAGCAATCTTATCGGTTAATCCTTGAAAGCCATAAATAAAACCTCCATTATTCTGCTGTATTTCCTGTACTGGTAAGAAACCATAAGCTTTATATAATGTAGGAATATCTAATTGACTATCCGTTGTCACAATATATCTGTGCTGTACTTCCTGATCTCCTAAAACGGTTTCCGGTTTTCCGTTCACGAAAAGTCTTCCGGCTCTCATTTCAAAGGTATCTCCTGCTGTAGCCACACATCTTTTTACATAAGGATCTTTTCTGTCGATTGCTGTATGAACTGAATCCTGCGGATAGTTGAAAACAACGACATCATTTTTCTGTGGCTTATTGAACTGTAAGATTCTTGTATAAGGTAGTTTAACTCCGTCTACATAAGATTTAGGATCATCTTTTGGATTACCTTTCTCTCCTGTATCCATAATGGTTCCCTGCAGGAATGGTATTGCTAAAGGACGCATTGGAAGTCTGTATCCATAGCTCCATTTATTTACGAAAAGGAAATCTCCCACTAATAAGGTTCTCTCCATAGATCCTGTAGGAATTCCGAACGGCTGTGTTACAAAAACGTGAATAATGGTTGCAAAAACTACTGCGAAAGTAATAGAGCCCAAAAATGTATCTTTCTTTTTTGCTTCTTTCTCTTCATCGGTAAGAAACAGGTCATTTGCATTTTCATCTTCCAGCTCTACATCTTTGGAATAGTTGATGGTTGCCATATAGATAAACGGAAGAATCACCGTAAGGATCTGATCCTTGAAAAGTGTTTTTCCAAATTTCTTCACTAAATAAAGATGAAAAACAGACATCATGATTGGTCCTACAATCGGAAGATAGGAAAGGACTGCCCACCATTTCGGATGTTTTGTTTCTTTCAGGATAATGAAATAGTTATAGAAAGGTATAAATGCAAATAAAGGGCTATACCCCATTTTCTTAAACAACTTCCATGTTGAAATCCCCATTAATACGGATAAAATGAGGACATACACTGTATACGTTAAAAAATAATTCATAATTTTTTTGTGCCTGTTCTTATGATATACATGATAAATGATGAGTAATAAATGATAACAGCTTTTCCGCTATTGACAATTCACTATTCATCATTTTCATATTGGTCTGCAATTTACAGAATTTGTTACAATTAAAGTCCTAAAACGTCCTTCATTCCGAAGTTTCCTTTTTTATCTTTGATCCATTCGGCAGCTACTACTGCTCCCAATGCAAAGCCATTTCGGTTGAATGCAGTATGCTTGATCTCAATTTCATCTACTTCGCTTCTGTAGAAAACACTGTGCGTTCCAGGAACTTCATCTTCACGAACTGCAAAAATTCCCAGTTGCTTACCTTCTGTCTCTTCCAATTTCCAGGCATCGAATTTCGGGTTGTTATTGATGATTCCTTCTGCTATAGAGATTGCAGTTCCGCTTGGGGCATCTTTTTTATGGATATGGTGAATTTCTTCCAGCTGACATGAATATTCATCTACATTCTTCATCAGATCAGCCAGCTTCTCGTTGAGAGCAAAGAATAAATTAACGCCTAAACTAAAGTTTGAACCATATAAAAATGCTGTATTATTGTCTACAGCCAGTTTTTCTACTTCAGCTTTTTTCTCCAGCCATCCTGTTGTTCCACAGATTACAGGAATTTTATTTTCAAGACAGGCTTTGATATTGTCATAAGCAACTTCCGGCAGGGAAAACTCAATAACAACATCCGGATTGTTAAGATTTTCAGCAGTTGGGGTTTCCTTCAGGCGGGCCACTACTTCGTGACCTCTTTTCTGTGCGATCTCATCAATGATCTTACCCATTTTACCGTAACCAACTAATGCTATTTTCATGTACTCTTTTTTATGTTTATTGTTACATTCACCTTTCGGTTTATGTATGTATTGTATATTAAAATCTATAACTTAAAGCGAATCCTGTTTTTGGGGTATCAAATCCATACTGATCCTGGATCAGTGATGGCTTAAAGGTCAAATCAGGATCATGGCGACTTTCATAAAGATGTGCATCCACTACTGCGTCTACAATATTCAATATATAGATCAGCCCTGTAATGGCTATGGCATAATCTCTTTGCCTTTTTGCCCTATCCTGAGCATTTCCTAATGCTTTTTTATCTAACCACGGACGTGCATCTACAAATTCATTAGGTGTACCGTTTAATTTTGCAATATAGTATTCGCGATATTTCTTATATTGATTATCATTCCATATGGCAATCCCTACTCCGGCTCCGACTGCTCCCCAAACGATTGGAATTTTCCAGTATTTTTTATTGTAGAACTGTCCTAAACCAGGCAATACTGCTGAATATAAACCGGCCCTGGTTGGATTCAGTTTTACTGTAACCTTTGTTGGGCCATTAGCTTTTTCAAGATCTTCAATGATTTTGGCTTCTGTTTTGGTTGGTTTTACCGCAGGAAGTTCCTCTTTCGGAGGGGTCTGTATCCGAACTGTATCGATAGGTGCAACTTGTGAATAAGCCCATGCAGTAATACACAAGAAAAATGCGAAAAATATTTTCTTCATTTATTTAATATGGGATAAAATATATTCCAGCTCTTCTTCATTCTTGAAGTCCAAAACAATTTTACCTTTTTTACCATTTCCAGAAGCTTTGATTTCTACTTTTACATCCAGGATGTCAGCGATAGTCTTCTGGGCTCTTTTATAGTTATTGGAAAGCTCTGCTTTTGCTTTTTTAGCTGCTGCAGACTTTGGATTTTTTAATGCTGCCGCAGCCTGTTCAGCCTGACGTACATTTAATTTCTCTTTAATGATGAGATCGAATAAAACCTGTTGGTCTTCTTCACTTTCAACACTGATTATGGCTCTACCGTGTCCTGCAGAAATCTCACCGCTTCTGATGGCATTCTGAATATCCGGATTCAGTCTTAACAGCCTTATTGAATTGGTAATGGTACTTCTGTCCTTTCCTATTCTCTGGCTCAGGTTTTCCTGAGTAAGACCAATTTCTTCCAAAAGTCTGTGATAAGTAAGGGCAATTTCGATAGCATCAAGATCTTCTCTCTGGATATTTTCTACAAGAGCCATTTCAAGAAGCTCCTGATCATTTACCAAACGAATATACGCCGGAACCGTTGTTAAACCTGCAATTTTACTTGCTCTGTAACGTCTTTCCCCGGATATGATCTCGAATTTTTCACCATCTTTTCTTAAGGTAATCGGTTGAATGATCCCTAAGTTTTTAATAGACTGTGCTAATTCTTCTAATGCTTTTTCATCAAAATAAGTTCTCGGCTGCGTTGGGTTCGGATATATATCTTCAAGCGCAACTTCCACAATATTTCCCACAAACTTATCTGCTCCCTCATCTGTAGCGGAATTGACAGTTGCTTTGGATTCTGCACTTAAAATGGCGCCCAAGCCGCGTCCCATAGCTCTTTTTTTGTCCTTCATAGATATAATTGATAAATGATGTTTGTTAAGTGATGGCTAGCATTCACTCAGTGGCCATTTATTATTAATTTAATTCTTTACTAAGTTTTCGTTCTTTAAAAGAACTTCTTCAGCTAACTGAATGTACTGAACTGCTCCTTTACTTTCTGCATCATAGTTCAGGATACTTTCTCCGAAGCTTGGCGCTTCACTCAATCTTACATTTCTGCTGATGATGGTTTCAAAAACCATTTCAGGGAAATGAAGATTTACTTCTTCCACTACCTGATTAGATAGTCTTAATCTGCTGTCATACATGGTAAGAAGAAGACCTTCTATCCCAAGATCTTTATTATGGATCTTCTGAACATTTTTAACGGTATTCAAAAGTTTTCCAAGTCCTTCTAATGCAAAATACTCACACTGGATCGGAATAATCACAGAGTCTGCAGCCGTAAGGGCATTTACGGTAATTAAACCTAAACTCGGTGCACAATCGATGATGATATAGTCATAATCATCCCTTACACTGACCAAAGCTTTTTTCAGCATATATTCACGATCTTCTTTGTCTACCAATTCGATCTCTGCCGCTACCAGGTCAATATGTGATGGAATGATATCCAGGTTCGGCGTTGCCGTTCTTTTGATACAAGCTCTTGTATCTGCACTATGTTCCAGTAGATTATATGTGGAATACTGAACATCTTCTACTCCCAAACCAGATGTAGCATTGGCCTGAGGGTCAGCGTCAATGATCAATATTTTTTTTTCCAATACTCCTAATGCTGCTGCCAAGTTTACGGCAGTGGTAGTTTTTCCTACCCCACCTTTTTGATTAGCAATACCTATGATTTTTGCCATTATTAGAACTTTAAGTTTCAAAAATACACTTTTTTCTTTGCTCCCGATAGATGGGGAAAATCAAAATTGAGTTAAAATATTGTTAATAAGCAATTTAACTATAAAAAAAATTATCCACAAAAAAAAATCTTTGTGGATAACTATTAAAAATTGATTTTTGATATTAATTATCAAACTTCATGGAGATTGGAAACTTGAAGTAACTTCTTACAAATTCACCTTTTTTATTTTTGGCAGGAATCCAGGTTCCTTTGCTTGAAATTGCCTTCACTGTTCTGATAGCCTCATTGTTAAAATCGGCGTTGGTTCCGTTAGCTTTTACCCCTGAAATTGTTCCATCCATTTCTACAATGAATGTAACCATAGTTTTTACGACATCTTCTGATTCAACTCCTGAACCATCGAAGTTGTTCATTACTTTATTTCTGAAAGAATCTATTCCGCCTTTAAAATTGGCTTCTACACCAAGCTCTCCTGCTTCTGCAATTTTATTCTTATCAACAGGTTCCTGAATTGTTGGTGGTGGCGTATTGATTACGGGTCCAGAACTTACAGGCAGCGTTGTTGGAACATGGGTATTAGGTTCTACCACATTTCCTTTAAAATGATCTTTAAAACCTGCAACAGCATCATCCGGAACGGGATCTTTTTTTACATTATCCTGAGCATTCCTTGATGGTGTTGGAACTGTGCTGTCAAATGTCTTTGTATCTGGAGCAGTTGCTGGTTTTACAGGAGTAATTGTCACAGGTGGGTTATTAACAGGTTCATCAGGGATCACCATTGGAGGTGGAAGTTCCCATCCCTTTTCTACGACATCCGGAGTTTTAAAAGCAGAAATTACAGCTGGTGTAATGGAAACTGCTGCCATTAGGCTTACTCCTATAAAAAGTGCTTTGGTTAGTATTCTATCTGATTCGTTTCTTAATACATAGGCACCGTATTCTTTATTGCGGTGCTCAAAAAGAACTTCGTTGAAACGAAATTCCTGGTTTTGATTCTGGTGTTTCATCACTATTACTATTTAAACTGTTAAAAAATGTGATTATTAATTTTATTAGTTCTTATCGATAAGCAATGTTTCAATATCAAAAGTTCTGCCATAATTTTACCAAAACAACATAATATTATAAAATTTTATGAAAATGTTTAAATTTTAACATTTCAAATATTAAAAATATACACTTAAAACCCACCAAAGTATTGAATTATGTAAAAATCATCAACAGCATTATCAATGGTATTAATAGTCCCAATACATTAATCACAATGAGAATCACTGAACTGACCTTTACATCCTTATAACTTTTGCCAGCAAAATAAATAGCAGCCATACTCAATAACAAGCTACAAACAATAAATAGTATCAGCAGAAAATTACTGTGAATATTTATGGGTAGCCCTAAGTAAACAAACAATAAAACAGCATAGGCAATGGTAAAATATAAGCTGATTATAATATTGCTCATACTATCCTGAGGTAATTTATTGTTTTCCATTTGATTATATATAAGATTTAAATATAAGAATTTTCAATAAGCCCATATCAAAGTTTAAAACCTTGATATGGATAACAAACAAAAAAAAGAGACTATCAAATGATAGCCTCTCTGTTCTTATATAGTTTAAGAATATTAGAATAATTCTTTTCTGATGATGTTCTGACTTCTTTCAGGACCTACAGAAACCAGATATACATTGATTCCTAAATATTTTTCGATAAACTCAATGTACTTCTGAGCGTTATCCGGAAGTTCATCATAGCTTCTAGCTTTTGTAATATCTTCCTCCCAACCTGGTAAATCCTGGTAGATTGGTTCATAATCATACAGCTTTGTAGTTGAAGAAGTGAAATAATCAATGATCTTTCCGTCTTCTGTTTTGTAATGAGTAACGATTTTCAGATTTTCAATTCCTGTAAGAACGTCAAGTTTTGTAATTACAAGGTTATTGATTCCGTTGATCATACAAGCGTGCTTTAAAGAAACAAGGTCTAACCAACCTGTTCTTCTTGGCCTTCCTGTTGTCGCTCCGAATTCACCACCGATTTGTCTGATCTTCTCACCTAACTCGTTGTCTAACTCAGAAGGGAAAGGGCCGTTTCCTACTCTTGTACAGTATGCTTTTGCAACCCCGATAAGGTTCTGAAGTGAAGTTGGTGGTACTCCTGCTCCTGTACAAACTCCTCCTGTAGACGGAGAAGATGAAGTAACGTATGGATAAGTACCGAAGTCGATGTCAAGCATTAAGGCCTGCGCTCCTTCAAACAACACGTTCTTTCCTTCGTGAATAGCTTCATTCAGTTCAAGTTCCGTATCCACGATTCTATCCTGAAGCTGTTTTCCGATCTCTAAGAATTCATTGTAGATTTCTTCAACATCTAAAGCTGGTTTTCCGTAATATTTTTCAAAAAGAGAATTCTTAACTTTTAAGTTCTTCTCAATTTTTTCTCTTAAAATCTCAGGGTTTAATAGGTCAACCATTCTGATTCCGACTCTTGCGATCTTATCTTCATAGCAAGGTCCGATTCCTTTTTTGGTTGTTCCGATCTGAGTTCCTCCGTGCTCCTCTTCACGGTAAGTATCCAAAAGGATGTGGTAAGGCATGATCACATGCGCTCTTCTGCTGATAAAAATATGGTCTGTTTTCAAGCCTTTGCTTTCAATCTGACCAACTTCTTTAATAAAAGATTTAGGGTTTACCACTACTCCGTTTGCAATGATACATTTCCCTTTGCATTGAAGAACTCCTGAAGGAAGAAGGTGTAGAACGAATTTTTCATCACCAACATATACTGTATGACCTGCGTTGTCTCCACCCTGGAAGCGTACTACATAGTCCGATTTTGCTGATAAAACATCCGTGATTTTTCCTTTGCCTTCATCTCCGTACTGAAGACCTACAACTACATAAGTTGACATATTTTACATTTGTTTTTAGATTCATGCAAAATTACTTTTAAAAAAAATGACAGCCAAATTATAGGGGAATTTATTTTTGGATTGGGTGAAAATCATAAGAATAAAACATTGTTTCGGAAGATAAGTTTTGCTTTTATGTTTATTCCAAATAACCTATATTTACTATAACATAAACTTACAAAGATGAAATTTAAAATACTGTTTTTATTTCTCATAATTCCCATATTTTGTTTAAAAGCCCAAAATAAAGTGGAAGACTATTTAGGCATATCAGGTCCTATCAACTTAGGACAAAAAGTTTATAATCTGGCCTGGAGTTCACATCCCAATGATATGTACTTTAAACAAGAATATATAGAGTCTAAGGAAAACATTAATAAGTACAACAGTATGGTCCTGATTGATTTTGTAAAAGGGGATTTTAATCTTAAGGAAGTTATTGACCGTAAAATAGCTGAACTTGAAGCAATGAAAAAAATCAATCCGGTTGTTAATTACCAAATTCTTGAAAATAATGGGGAATACATTTTAGACTTCCTTATTAGTGAAAATTCAAAAGATGGAAAAGAAATCTTAATTGCAGAAAGAAATGTGTACCGCTACAAGCTCATTACCAATAGTACAAACAATGGACTTTTACTTTTTGCAATAAGCCAGAGGGGATATAAAGAAAATATCGATCAATTTTTCAAAGCCCTGAAAACTAATACTGCTAAACTGATTGAAACTGTAAGAACCTATAAACTTCCTGACATCAAAATAAAATAGCATAACATTTAAACGATCCTATGACTACTTCTCAAAAATCTTTATACATTTCCTCTAAATTTAACAACAACTCAAAGCTATTCTACACTTTATTTGCCCCACAAACAGCAAAAGCCACTCTTCTCATCGTTCACGGCATGCAGGAACACAGTGGAAGATATGCAGAAATAGCAGAATATTTTGCCAATCATGGAATTGCTGTTATAACCTATGACCATTTAGGACATGGGAAGTCTGTAAAAAATAAAAACGATATTGGGTTCTTCCAGCTTGATAAACCGGATGAGAGATTGATTGCTGATGCTGAAATGATGGCAGATCATCTTGCAGCGCAATATCCGGATGTTCCGCATTTTATTTTGGGGCATTCAATGGGATCATTTATTACCCGCTGCCTTCTTCAAAAAGCAAGTAAAAAATTTGCAGGAGCTATTATCACCGGAACTGGCGGACCTTTACCGGGAATTGATGTATTAAGAGGTTACTTATCATTAGCTAATATGATCGCACCTCATCATCGTACTTTTCTAAATTCTGTTTTTACTAAGGTTAACAATAAGAAATTTAAAAAGGATAAAGACTTTGGGGATACAAGTTGGCTCAGCGTTAATCCTAAGAATAGAAGAGCTTTTGAACAGGATGAGCTGTGCGGAATTCCTTTCACTCATAATGCCTTTTATACTTTGTTTACGGTTTATAAAAGAGCAACTTCAAGGAATTGGGCCGTTTCTATTCCGCCAACATTTCCTTTTCTGTTTGTAAACGGGCAGAATGATCCGATTGGTGATTTCAGTAAAGGGGTTACACTTACCATCAATAATTTAAAAAGTGATGGATTTCAGAATGTGGATGCAAAAATCTATCCGGAAATGCGCCATGAGATTTTAAATGAGGAGATAAGGGGGCAGGTTCTTAGTGAGATTTATGATTGGATGTTGAAATATTGTAAATGAACTCTCGCAGATTTTGCTGACTAAGCAGATTTTTATGGATACTTTTTCTTTCACATTATCTGTACTTTTCTATGTTGAGATTCTTCATTACGCGTTGCTTCATTCAGGAATGACAGAAGCTAATTGAGCAGATAAATATCCAAACAGGACTGTTCAATATATTAGAGATTGCTTTGCTCGCAATGACCTATTCAATAATTTTATATTTTTGGAACTCATGTTTTAAAATAATAATGAACAGAATTGACCGACTGATTTCCGTGCTTACCACCTTACAATCTAAAAAGTTTGTAACGGCTGATTATATTGCTGATAAATATGAGATCAGTATCAGAACGGTTTACAGAGATATTAAAGCATTAGGAGAAATTGGGGTTCCCATTGATTATGAACCTCAGAAAGGATATACAGTTTTGCAGGGATTTTTTCTTCCTCCTGTTCTTTTGACCTCAGATGAAGCCAATGCCCTTATCATGATTGCTAAGCTTTCGGAACGTTATACGGATAGAACCGCACAAAAGAATGTTTCTAATGCAATAGACAAAATAAAATCTGTTCTGAGATATTCCGAAAAAGAAAAAGCTGATCTCTTACAGAAAAAAATTGGCATCTATGTTTCTCCCGAAACTAATCATAGTAAAGATTACCTTACCATCATACAAAATGCTATTGTTGATAAGCAGATTTTAAAAATAAGTTATCTCAACAATTCCAATGAAGCCAGCGAAAGGGAAATTGAACCTATCGGGATGAGCTTTTATACCAACCAGTGGCATCTGATTGCCTGGTGCTGGAAAAGAAATGAGTACCGGGATTTTAAGGTTTTACAAATTCAGGATTTGAGGAATACGGGCTTATCATTCAAAAAAGAGGTGCATTTTACCCTTGAAGAGTATATTAATTCTTTGACATAGAAGGAGGGAAACAGGAAGAAGGATACTGGAAGCTTCCATTAGACAGATAACTTCTGGAGATCCTTTTAGTTACTAGATTTTTTATTTCTCTATCCTTAATCTTCCCTCTCACAGCTTCCTAACTTTTAAATAAAAAAAACAGACTGACATAAGGTTGACAGTTGCCCCATTTACCTTTGTCCAAAATATAATACAATATGGACAAAGTATACAAAAATTGCCAGAGCTGCGGAATGCCTCTGAAAAAATCGCCTAACGGCGGTGGAACCAATACTGACGGCTCTATCAGTACAATGTATTGTGGCTATTGCTATGAAAAAGGACAGTTTAAACAGCCAGATATCACAGCAAAAGATATGCAGGAGTTTGTAAAAGGTAAAATGAAAGATATGGGCTTTCCAGGATTTCTGGCCGGTTTATTTTCAAAAGGAATTCCTAAATTAGAACGCTGGAAAAATTAAAATCAACACCATGACTATAGAAGAACTTTTTAAAGACAAGGCTACCAAAGCAAAGGAAAAAACAGAGATCATCAGCCAATGGATCATTGATACTTCCCTACCAACAGACGAACTGATCGCCTTTGCTGAAAAAGCAAAAGATCCGATAAAAGGAACCTGCATAGAAGCTATCGAATATGCAACCAAGCAAAATCCTAATCTGGCAGACGAAACGGTGTTCACATTCGTTACCAATACCCTTACAGAGAAGGCTCCCAGAATAAAATGGGAAAGTGCCAAAGTGATTGGTAATACCGCTCAGCTATTTCCGGAAAATCTGGAGCTGGCCATCACTAACCTGATCGCAAACACGGAACACGAAGGAACCGTTGTTCGTTGGAGTGCTGCTTTTGCATTGGGAGAAATTCTGAAACTGAAAACACCACATAATAACACTCTTCTTCCTGCGCTTGAAAATATCAGTGAGAAAGAAGAAAAGAACAGCATCAAGAAGATTTACCTGGATGCAATTAAAAAAACAAAGAAATAGCCTTTGAATATATAAGCATAGCAAATCCTGAAAGTAATTTTCAGGATTTGTTTTTTAGGTTTGGGCTAAAGCCCATGGAATTTCATTATCTATTTCAAAGCGGGCTAAAGCCCACTCCTATTGAATTTCTAAATCCAAATCCAATATTATCTCCCGCAGATTTTACAGATCAAGCAGATAAAAAATCATACTTAAGCATCTGTGAAATCCGCGTAATCTGCGGGAAATAAATTATTGCAGTATCACTTCTCTGCCAATTCCTACTTCTTCAAGAAAAACTTCATCATGTGAGATCACCAACAGTGTTCCTTTATAATCTTTGATAGAATTAGTAAGAATTTCCACATTCTGCAAATCCAGATTATTGGTTGGTTCATCAAGGATTATCATATCCGGAGCTTTATTGCTGATAGAAAGTCCACATAGCAGTAATCTCAGTCTTTCCCCACCACTTAAAACTTCACATTTTTTATCCCAGGTATCCTTACTGAATAAAAAACGTGCAAGCAATGTCTTCACTTCTGACTCCTGTAATGCATTATCATTAAATGTTTGTACAAAGTCATAAAGCGTCAGTTCATTATTAATTAATGAATACTCCTGGTCTATATAAATGCTGTTGAATTCAGCACGGGTGATGTCTCCAACAGAAGGTTTTATGCTATCCAACAGAAGTTTGATAAGAGTTGTCTTTCCTGACCCATTGCCCCCTTTAATAGAAATTCTCTCTCCACTTCTTATTTCAAGATCGAGATTATCCTTCCAAAGCTTTTCTTCTCCGTAACTAAAGTTAATATTCTCTGCGGTAATTAAAATCTTCCCGGAATGTAACCCTGAATCGTTGAAATTAACCTTCATCTGATCAGAATTCCTTACAGAAGATCGTAAGTTTCTTAAATCTCCTGAAATTCCACTGATCTTTTCAGCATGTACACTTTTCAGCTTTGAGGTATTTTTTTCGGCATTATTCCGAAGGGTATTCATCATAATTCTGGCTACTCCGGATTTTTCCTGTTTCTGTTTCCCTCTGGCATCAAGCTTCTGTTTACGTTCTATGGTTTCCCGTTCTTTCTCTTTTGCTTTTTTCAAAGCCCGTTCCTTGGCATGGATATCATTCTGTAAGGCTTCCTCTTCTATCTCTTTCTGTTCTGCATAGAAATCATAGTTTCCACCGTATGTGGTAATTCCCTGGTTGCTTAATTCAAAAATTGTATCTACAAGATTAAGCAGTGTCCTGTCGTGACTTACGATCACAACGGTAGCATTAACCTTTTCAATAAGGTCGTACAGTAGTTTTCTTCCTTCCACATCCAGATGATTGGTAGGTTCGTCCAAAATAATAACATCAGGCTGGTTGATCTGAATTCCCGCAAGAAAAACTTTGGTCTTTTGACCGCCACTTAAGCCTTCAAGCTTTTGGTTTAAATCAAAATCCTGAAGATTCCAGTATTGTAATGCATTCTGACAGCGTTCTTCAATATCCCAGTCGTCATTGAGTGTTTCAAAATAGTGTTCATCCACTTCTCCACTGGTAATTTTTTCGAGGGCTAAAAGCTTTTGCTCTATGTTCAGGCACTCTGCAATGGTTAGATGATTAAAATTTCCGAACATTTGGGGAACATAGAAAATTTCACCTTGGATATTTACAGTTCCTTCCAGTGGTTGTATTTCGTTTGCTATAATTTTCAGCAGGGTTGATTTCCCCATGCCATTGCTTCCTACTAAAGCTGATTGGGTACCCGATTGTATTGTTAAGTTGAGATGATTAAAAAGGAGATCTCCTCCCGGAAACCCAAAGGATATATTTTGCAGTAAAATCATGATTTCTTTCTTAATAAAGGTTAAACACCGGCAACTCGTTGGCTACCGTTTCATTGAATCTGAAAGAAATTATATCCTACATGTCTGTATTTATGGGTTTTGAAAGAACAAATATAGGATAAATCCATGATTAAACACAAAAAGATTTTAATGAAAAATCAAAAATCCGTAACTTTGCCTCCTACTAAAATTTTTTATGGAAAGTATTAAAGTTCACGACAAAACTTTCGTTCCTTATTTAAAGGATGCCGAAATTCAGGAAATTGTAAAAGAGACAGCATTAAGAATTTATGAAGATTACAAAGACGAAGTTCCTGTTTTCATTGGTGTTTTGAATGGGGTTATCATGTTCTTCTCAGATCTTTTAAAATATTATCCTGGGGAATGCGAAATCGCTTTCCTTCAAATGAGTTCTTACGTAGGAACTGAGTCTACAGGGATTGTTTACCAGAAAATGGAACTTACAAAAGATGTGAAAGACCGTCACATCATTCTTGTAGAAGACATCGTTGATACAGGAAATACGGTTGAAAGCCTTTTCAAATATTTCCAGGAAACACAACGTCCTAAATCTGTAAAATTAGCAAGTTTCTTATTAAAACCTGAGGTTTACAAGAAGGACTTCAAACTGGATTATATTGGAAAAGAAATTCCAAATAAATTTGTTCTTGGGTATGGATTGGATTATGATGAATTGGGAAGAAACCTACCTAATTTGTACCAATTAGCAGAAGGACAAATTAATCATTAGAATGCCTATAGCTATTAGCTACTGGCTTTTAGCTTTAAATATTAAATCGAAATAAAGTAAAATATTAACTAAATAAAGCTAAAAGCAAGAAGCAGCTGCCAATTGCCGGAAGCGAAACAACATTATGATAAACATTGTTCTGTTCGGCCCTCCAGGAAGTGGAAAAGGAACACAAGCTCAGAATCTAATCGAGAAATTCAATCTAAAGCAGATTTCAACAGGTGATCTTTTCAGATACAACATGAAAAACGACACTGAACTTGGAAAACTGGCTAAGTCTTACATCGATAAGGGAGAATTGGTTCCGGATCAGGTAACAACAGATATGCTGATTGATGAGATCAGAAAACCTACCGATACCAATGGTTTTATCTTTGATGGATATCCAAGAACTACTGCACAAACAGAAGCTTTGGAAAAAATCGTTAAAGAAGAGCTTAATGATGAGATAGACATCTGTCTTTCATTAATTGTAGAGGATAAAATTTTGGTGGAAAGACTTCTTAAAAGAGGAGAAACCAGCGGTAGATCAGACGACAGCAATGTAGAGATCATCGAAAACAGAATTAAAGAATATTATACTAAAACAGCAGAAGTAGCCGAACTTTACAAACAACAGGGTAAATATGTTGAAGTAAACGGTGTAGGAGAAATTGATGAGATTGCTCAAAAACTTTTTGCTGAGGTAGAGAAAATTAAATAATCGAGGTTCGGGATACGGGATTCGTATTTTCGTCCCGTAACTCGCAACTCGTAACAAATACTATATGTCTAACTTTGTAGATTACGTAAAGATCCATTGTAAAAGCGGACACGGAGGTGCTGGTTCTGCCCACCTTCGCCGTGAAAAGTATATTCCTAAAGGTGGTCCTGATGGAGGTGACGGAGGTCGCGGTGGCCACGTTATTATGAGGGGAAATGCCCAGGAATGGACTTTACTTCCGCTTCGATACACCCGCCACATTAAAGCTGAGCGTGGTGAAAACGGAGCAAAAAACCAGCTTACCGGTGCTGATGGTTCTGATATTTATATTGATGTTCCCATCGGAACGATCGCTAAAAATGAAGAAGGAGAAATTATCGGTGAGATCCTTGAAGACAAGCAGGAAGTTATTTTGATGGAAGGTGGAAAAGGAGGAAGAGGAAACGAATTCTTCAAATCTTCTACCAATCAGACTCCAAGATATGCTCAACCCGGAATGGATGGCCAGGAAGGCTATGTGGTCTTCGAGCTTAAAATTTTAGCCGATGTAGGATTGGTTGGATTTCCAAATGCTGGAAAATCTACACTTCTTGCTTCTGTTTCTGCGGCAAAACCTAAAATTGCCAACTATGCCTTTACCACCCTGACTCCTAACCTTGGTATCGTGGATTACAGAAATTACAAATCATTTGTAATGGCTGATATTCCAGGGATTATTGAAGGAGCAGCAGAAGGAAAAGGATTAGGACACAGATTCCTGAGACATATTGAAAGAAACTCTATCCTGTTATTTTTAATTCCTGCAGATTCTGAAGATCACTATCAGGAATTTAAAATTCTGGAAAATGAATTAAAGGAATATAATCCTGAGCTTTTAGATAAAGATTTCATTATTTCCGTTTCAAAATCCGATCTTTTGGATGATGAACTGAAAAAGGAAATTTCCGCTGAATTCCCGGAGAACAAACAGCCTTTATTCTTTTCAGGAGTTACCGGAGAAGGTCTTGTAGAGCTGAAGGACGCTATCTGGAAACAATTGCATGGATAGAAAAATAATTACAGTTTTACTTTTTGTAATTCATCAATATTACTTCTCACAAAGTAATATTTCAAAAATAGACAGCCTCGGGACAATCCCCGAGGTTGAGTCTTTTATAAGGTCTTGTTCCAAAAGTAAAGATGATTTTCTTTCTAAATTTACCTTGAAAACCATCAAGGATTTTGATAACACGATCATTTCTCCAAAAATTAAGAAAAAAGCAAAAGCCTTAGGTGTTAATAAAAGTTTTTACAAAGGTGATTTTAACCATGATGGCAAAACTGATCTTCTTTTTGTAGGTGATGATAAAAGCTGTGTACAAACTTCTATGGACTCAAAAAAAGAGACTTCCTGTAATACCAGTGTTAAGGTAATTTTCGACTTACCATCGGGATATGTGCTTAAAGATCTGATGCGCCGTCATCGTGATTTTACCATTCCAAAAGTCATCAAAATTGATGGAATGGATTATATCAAAGTCTACTATGAAGATAACAGTATGTTTTCTAATACACCTGAAAAAATGTTATCTAAAATTCTGGCATATAAATTTGATGATTTCATAGAATACAATCCCCTGCCCAAAAAATATTCTATTAAACAGATTTTTTATGAAGCAGGACCGTGCTATGGAACCTGCCCAATGTTTAAATTAGAACTCAATAAAAATAAGGTTTCTAAATTTACCGCACTTGCTTTTAATTTCATAGATGATACTAATCCAGAAGCAGCAGCTCAAGCAATTGGAAATTTAAATAAGGGTAAAAATGAGGGTGTTTTTGAAAGCCGGATACCCCCCCCAGACTTTTCTGTCATTGAAGAGAGATTGAATTATATTGACTTTCCAAAACTCAATAACAGCTATTCAATATCCGCAACTGATAATCCGTCCTCTATTCTTAAGATTGTCTACAATACTGGAAAGATAAAAAAGATTTATGATTACGGGTTGGCAGGAACTTATGGGCTTAAAAACCTTTATAAGATCTTGTTTAATCTAAGATTTAATCAGGACTGGAAAAAGGTAGAATGATACTTTGAAATTCCTTGATAAAATTCTTAAAAATATTTAGAGTACCTTTGCAGGATGTAATTCTTTCAAACAGAGGGAATTTTTATTTAAATTTTAAAATAATTCATTTGAATTTTACAGACTTAAACTTAATAGAACCTATTGCCAAGGCAATCCAGGAACAGGGATATACAACACCAACTCCCATTCAGGAAAGATCTATTCCTGAAATTTTACAAGGCAGAGACTTTTTAGGTTGCGCCCAGACAGGAACAGGAAAAACAGCCGCTTTTGCTATACCTATTCTACAGAATCTATCTAAAAATAAAATACCGAATAAAAATATTAAAGCCTTAATCCTTACACCTACCAGAGAACTGGCTATCCAGATTGAGGAAAATATTCATGCTTACGGTAAATATCTTCCGCTAAAAGAACTTGTTATTTTCGGTGGAGTTAAACAAGGAAATCAGGAAGCTGCTCTAAAAAAAGGGGTTGATATTTTGGTGGCTACTCCAGGAAGACTTTTAGACTTCATTGCGCAGGGCATTATCAGCTTAAAAAATCTTGAAATATTCGTCCTAGATGAAGCAGACAGAATGCTGGATATGGGATTTGTACATGATGTTAAAAGAATCATTAAGCTTTTACCACAGAAAAGACAAACTTTATTCTTCTCTGCAACAATGCCGGGAGAAATTCAAAAGTTAGCTAATTCAATTCTGAACAATCCTGTAAAGGTAGAAGTTACCCCAGTATCTTCTACTGCTGACACCATTAAACAATCTGTTTATTTTGTAGAAAAGGAGAATAAACTGAATCTTTTATCTCACATTCTTCAAAATGACATTTCGGATTCTGTATTGGTATTTGCCAGAACAAAACACGGTGCCGATAAAATTGCCAGAAAGCTTCAGAAAGACAATATCTCTGCAGAAGCCATTCATGGAAACAAATCTCAAAATGCGAGGCAAAATGCCCTTAATAATTTCAAATCCGGAAAAACAAGAGTTCTGGTAGCAACCGATATTGCAGCAAGAGGAATTGATATTGATGAACTCAAATTTGTCATCAATTTTGAATTGTCTGATGTTTCTGAAACCTATGTCCACAGAATCGGGAGAACCGGAAGAGCCGGAGCGGAAGGAACTTCTATTTCTTTTGTAGATGGCTTAGATCTTCTTAATCTGAAAAATACAGAAAAGCTGATTGGAAAAAAGATTCCTGTAATCAAAAATCACCCTTTCCATACAGATGATCTTGTAGCCCAGAAAAGAGATTCTAATAATAAACCAGTTCCTGCAGGTGCTGAAAGGCCTAATAAACCAAATAATAATTCCAGGCCCAACAATAATAGAAATAAAAAGAAGCCAAAACCTTCTGAAACAGCTTCTACTGGATTTAAAAAGCCTAAGAATAAAAACTTCACCAGAAAGAAATAAAAAATACCTCTCAAAAATGAGAGGTATTTTTTTACTGTATACTTTTTTGTTTTGTATAGCAAAATCCTATGATACAAAATGGAAGAGCTGTAGCAAGATAAGAAACATTCATATAATCAAATGTCCAGCCCCGCATAATTGTTTCAACAATATAGGCACCCATCATAGCGAAAATAATCACAGATGAAAAATAAAATACCTGTTCTACCCTCTTTACATAGAAAGCCAGTATAACAGTAGCTAAGAGGAAAAATAAGGTAACATATTTATTCGCCTGCCCCTGTAACTGTAATGGATTATACTTTAAAATATAATCAAGATCTTTTGCAGGAAGCAATACAGTAGCAAGCAGTATAGAAAAAGTGATAATAAAACCTGTACCTACTTTCACTTTATCGCTCATTTTACTAGCTAAAAAAGGCTTCATTAGAAATAAGATCAGGGGAATAATAACCACGCTTCTTGTAAGACATATAAAGCCTAATAAAAGTCCTAATAAAAAAGGATTTTTAAAATAATCTCTCTCAAACTTCCTATGCCAATAGAGAATGAACACAGAAACAATAATAAATGAAGAAATAAGATCGCTTTTGCAGACTACTTCATAAATATAAGATAATGAAATGGCAAAAAGAAATATCCCTGTCCATTTCACTTCTCCATTTTTAAATTCCTTGATAATGGCATAACAAAACAAAAGAAATGCTGCAACCTGAAGATACCCGACATTTCCTAAGAAAAAGAAAATTACAGCTACAAGAAGCTGCCCCGGAAGATAAGAAGGATAATTACCTACAAAGTTTTTCGTATCATAGATGTATTTACCATGAAGCCAATGCCTGAGCGAATACTCCATGGTCTGCCAACGGTCGATATTGAGCTTATAAGGATCTTTAAGGATATGCGCCAAACCAATATAGACCAATGCAATAACTACAATAAAAACCTTTAACATAAAAGGCTTTTCTGCAAGTTTTGAAAATACCTTACTGCTGTATTTAAAAATTAAAAAATGAACAATAATAAATACTGCTACCAACACATAAATCGGTATGACAGACTGCCTTACTCCATATTTTATAAGAAATGAAAGATTGATCGCTGTATAGAGGATAAATAAAATAACTGAAATTGGTTTATTCAGTTTTGTGGTTAATAGTCTTTCCATATATCTCAACTGTTGACGAACATTTTCCTTGCATTTTCAGTGGTAATCCTGTCTATTTCAGAAAAATCTTTACCATAAATATCCACCAGCTTTCCGGCTACAAGATCAAGATATGAGCTTTCATTTCTTTTTCCTCTGTGCGGAACTGGAGCCAGGTAAGGAGAATCTGTTTCCAAAACAATTTTCTCTAAAGGAACTTCGCTCAAAAACTGATCTATTTTGCCATTTTTAAAGGTTACTACCCCACCAATTCCTAAAATAAAATTCAGATCAATAGCATGCTGAGCCTGTTCCAGGTTTCCGGAAAAACAATGGAAGATCCCTCTTAATTTTGGGTGTTTCTTTCTTTCTAACACTTCAAAAGTTTCATCAAAGCTTTCTCTCGTATGGATAACAATCGGAAGGTCTTTTTCTATAGCCCAATCAATCTGCTGCTCGAAAGCTTTTACCTGAATATCTAAAGTTGTTTTATCCCAATACAGGTCAATTCCAATCTCTCCTATTGCAGGAAAATGTCTTTGGTCAAGATAATTCTTAACAAGCTCCAGCTCTTTTTCCCAGGATTCCGGTTTCACATAGCAAGGGTGAAGCCCCATCATTGAAAAAACCTGTCCCGGATATTCTTTTTCCAGTTGCAGCATTTTTTCATGGGATTCCGAATCAATAGCAGGAAGATAAAATTCCGAGATTCCTTTATCTAAAGCTCTTTGGATCGCTTCTTTTCTATCTTCATCAAATTCTTCTGCGTATAAATGGGTATGTGTATCAATCATTTTATTTACAATTTCAATAGATCTTCGTAGGGATTTTCAAGCCCCAGCAGCATTCCGAAAGCCGGTTCTGTTTTGATACCCTGTTTTTTAAGCTCTATTATTTTCTGTTTAAATTCTTCTCCTTTCTCCTGTAATATTTTGTGTTCAGCAATCATGTGAAGGTAAGCATTCTGCTGAGTTGTGGGCTTATTCTGTCCGAAAATTTCAATAGGAAATCCTTCGAGCATAAAATTTAACGTAATGCATTTTTCTCCGTTTACGATGGGATATTCCACTTCTACATCGTATGGGATAAACTTACTAAACATTAAATCATCTAAAAAATCTTCTTCAAATTTTAAGTCTACCTCAAAAATAAGGTCAAGGTCACTTCCTTCTATATCAATTTCAATAGGAATAGTTCCTGCTAAAATTGGTGAATAATATTCCAGCTTTTCAAAAATACGATGTTTTGTAAGAATTTCGTATGCCCTTCTTTGTCTTTCATTTCCTTGTTTCAGGTAGTCAATCTTTGTAAAATCAATCATTTGAAGATGCTGTGCTTTACTTTTTTCCGTTGATTTTCTATTCTCTGATCCAGCTTTTCCCTGAACTCAATAAACTTAGGATCTTTTACATCGTTGGTTTTATGTTCCAGCGCTCTCATGATCTTAAAATTCTCTTTGATAAATTCTTTGGTTTCATCTGAAAAATAAGAATCTCCAAACTTATCAAAAATATAATTAACAGCCTGAGTGCTTGGATGAATCATATCTTCTTTGTAGAAACGGTAATCTCTAAGATCATCCATTAAAATCTCATAAACCGGCAGATAATGACAGTCTTCAAATAAAGAAATAGATTCGTGAATAGCTGTAATTAACTTAGACTTGCTTAGCTGATTCTCAACCATTCCATCTTTGGTATGCCTTACCGGAGAAACAGAAAATAAGATCTGAACTCCTTCCTTACAGATATCCTTAAGCTCTAAAATAGTATTGTAAATAGAACCTGTAAGTTCCTGATGTGATAACAGCCTCTTTTCAAAGAATTTTTGTGGAATCTTGTGACAGTTGGCCACCAATTTTTTCTTTGGAAGAAACTCATAAATGAAAGAAGATCCATAAGTAATAATAATCCAGTCTGCTTCCTGAAGAAAGGCATTTCCGACTTCTATTTTATCATTGATCTTATCTAATGTCTGGTGAATATACCTTGTATCAAAGCTTGTGTGATGATCTAATGAGATATATTCTTCATTATAAGTAATGAGTTCGTCTTCTATATAAAACTCCGAATCATGAAGCCTTTTTACCGCATTATTGATAGAAAAAGGATTAAAGATCGTCCCAAAAGGATTATTAAGGGTCTGAAGCTGGCCATCTTTCAGCAATTCGGTCATTTCAGAGGCAAAACAGGAGCCGATTGAAAATATTCGGTCTTCAATTTCTATTTTTTTCTCTGATTTTGGAATATCAACTTCTGTTCTGAACTTCATTGTGTAGATTTTAGGTGACAGGTAATAGGTGGCAGGCAATTCTGCTACCTACGACCTATCATCTGCAACCTTATTTAGCTTTCTCTTCTTAATAAATAATTAGCCAGCTCAATGAATGGCTTTTTCTTCTCCTCAGGAATATCAATTTTCTGAAGATAGCTTTGTCCAATTTCGTTATGCTTTTCGATCAGACGAAGTGCTTTTTCATCTACTTTGGTTCTTCTGAAGATCTTTTCAACCCCGTAGATTTTATCGATATTGTCTGTCTTTTTAGAATACCAGTAATCCAGTTCTTTTCTCTCTTCCTCTGTAGCATGTTCTCTTGCTAACAAATAAAGAACTGTTTTTTTATTTTCATAAATATCTCCAGCATGTTTTTTACCAAACTGGGCCTGATCTCCGAATACGTCAAGATAGTCATCCATAATCTGGAATGCGATTCCAATGTGTTTTCCGAAGTTAAAGATTGCTTTTGCGTCTTTAAAATCAGCTCTTGCAATCAAAGCTCCGATCTCAAAAGAAGAAGCACTCAATACTCCGGTTTTATAGGTAATCATTCTGATGTAATCATCAAAAGTTACATTTTCCTGAGTCTCAAAATTGATATCATACTGTTGTCCTTCGCATAAAAGAAGACCTGTATGGGTAAAAATCCTGATACAAGCCTTAAAGATTTCAGGTTCAAGATCTTCAAAGAATTTATAGGCTTTAAGCATTAATCCGTCTCCGGAAAGAATTCCCACATTAATTCCATGTAAAGTGTGGATCGTAGGCTTGTTTCTTCTTAAAGGCGCCTCATCCATAATATCATCATGGATCAGGGTGAAGTTATGGAAAAATTCGATTGCCAAAGCCGGTTTTATAGCCTGCTTCAGATCTCCTCCAAACAGATCACAAGCCATCAGCACCATAATGGGACGAAGACGTTTTCCACCGTGGGAAATAATATAGTTCATCGGCTCATACAGCTCCGTAGGCTTATCTTTAAAAGTGTACTTATTGATGGCGTCCCCAACAATCTGCTGGTATCTGTCTAAAAATTCCATAAAATCTTATAATTTGAACAAAAATACGATTTTTCGGGGCTTTATAAAACAAAAAACTTTGCCCAAACGGACAAAGTTTATATGATAATTGTGATTTTTTATCTTAAGAAAAGAAAGTTACAATCAGGTAAGTGATACCAGCTACTAAAGCTGAGATTGGAATGGTTAATACCCAAGCCCAAAGTAAGCTTACTGTAATACCCCATCTTACCGCTGAAATTCTTTTTGTTAATCCTACCCCGATAATAGAACCTGTAATCGTGTGTGTCGTAGATACAGGAATACCGAAATGGTCTGTTATAAATAAAGTAATCGCTCCTGCAGTTTCTGCACTTACTCCTTCCAATGAGGTTACTTTAGTGATCTTAGTTCCCATTGTTTTAATGATCTTCCAACCGCCACTCATTGTTCCTAATGCAATCGCAATAAAGGATACTAAAGGAACCCAGATATAATGCTGTGCAAAGTAATCAAAACGTTCAGCAGAAGGAACTTCTAAATACTGTACATCCTGAAGCATATTAACGTGATAGTAGATTACTGCTGCTCCAATGATCCCCATTACTTTCTGAGCATCATTCAAACCATGCCCTAAGCTGAATAAAGCTGAAGAAGCCAGCTGAAGTCTTTTGAAAGACTGGTCTGCTTTGTGTGGATTTGATCTTTTATAAAGGTGTATAATAATCAGTGTAATGATAACCGAGATAATCATCCCTATGATCGGGGCCATGAAAATGAACAGGAAAATAGGAATTACTTTATCAAACTTTACAACACTCTGGTGGGTAACCTGGTTTAAAGCTTCTTTAGCCGTTCCCCAGAACCCAAGTCCTGGCTGTGCTGCTGCCACATCATGGTAATCCATCATAAAAGCGTGCATTAAAGCAGCTCCCAGGAATCCTCCAATCAGGGTATGTGATGATGAGGAAGGAATTCCAAACCACCATGTTAACAGGTTCCAGGCAATGGCTGCCACCAAACCGGAAAATATAACTTCAAGCGTGATAAAATTCTCGTTAACTGTTTTGGCAATTGTATTACCAATTTTGAATTCTCCAATAATATAAGCAGCAATAAAGAAAGCTGCAAAGTTCCAAAGTGCTGCCCAAAGTACAGCCTGGAATGGAGTTAAAACTTTTGTAGATACGATAGTTGCAATCGAGTTGGCCGCATCATGGAAACCATTGATATAATCAAAGATTAACGCCAACGCAATAATAACTACAAGTAAAATCGGAAATTCCATTTTTTGCTATGTATTATTATCTTTTAGGCGTATTTAATCATGATGTTCTCAATTGTATTGGCAACATCTTCTGCTTTATCTGTTACGATTTCAAGATAGTTCAATACCGATGAAACTTTAATAATGTTAATCGCATCATTAGTTTCAAATAAATCTACCATTGAGTTAGAAAGCAGATCATCTGCAATATTCTCAATAGAGTTTACTTTAATACAAGCTTCTTTCACCTGCTCCATGTTCTTGAACCCTTTAAGGTTTTTCATGGCATTCTGGATTTCAAGACATGCTTTGTGAATCAATAGAGAGAAATCTGAATAAGCTTTCATCTCAGGAGATTTATATAAGAAGATATATTTTGTAGAAGCGTAGATATAGTCAGCGATATCATCTAATCCTGTTGCTAATGTGTGAATATCCTCACGGTCAAAAGGAGTAATGAAGTTTTTCCCTAGTTCTACGAAGATTTCGTGAGTAAGCTCGTCATTCTTATGTTCGAAATCACTCATTTTTTTCAGCATTGAATCGTCATTAAGATCGAAATCCTTGATTCCAGCGTTGAATTCTTCAGACATTGCAACTAGGTTTTCAGTTACCTTCTCAAAAAGTACAAAGAAGATTTTATCTTTTGGTTGAAAAGCGTGGAAAATATTACCAATTCCCATTTTTTAGTATTTATAATTCGTGTGCAAATTTCTTAAAAAAGGATTGTACCTGAAACTATATAACATTAAGTTTTGTTAACATTCGCTTACATACTGATTACCAAATAAAAAAACCGACATTACTGTCGGTTTTATATGGTATAAAAAGAGATTAGTTAGCTACTTCAGCTCTCATATCTTTTCCTTTAAATTTCATCGATTGAATGTTACTTAAAACATTGTCTTTGAAAGATTTTTCAACTTCAAAGAAAGAGAATTTCTCAAGAATCTCAATATCTCCGATTTCAGCTCTTTTTTTGGTCTTTCCACCAGCAGTAGCTTTGTTGATAATATCTAAAACATCAAGTTTCTTCAAGTGGTCTTTTTTACCAAGGTTGAAGAAGAATCTTACCATGTTTTCATCTTTTCTTCTTGGTTTTCCACCACGGTCTCTGTCTCTTCCGCGGTCTCTGTCACGTCCTCTGTCTCTATCTCTGTCACGTCCACGGTCTCTTCTTGAGTAATCATCATCTCTGCTGCTTAATTTCTGCTCAACAAGATCGTGTTTGTCTTTGTAATATAAAGCAAGATCTTTCAACTGGAACTGTAACAACTGGTGTACCAATTCTTCTTTTGTGAAGTTGCTTAAATCCGGGATTAAGCTGTCATCAAATTCAAAAAGATCTTCGTGCTCTGTGAATAGTTTTTCGAAAACACCTCCAACCTGAGCTTTGATAATCTGGTCACCTGTAGGAATGGTTCTTTCGTGGATTTCAATTTTAGTAGCAGATTTGATTTGCTTCAACTTTCTGCTTTCTTCAGGCTTAATTAAAGCCATAGAAATACCATCTTTACCAGCTCTACCTGTTCTTCCACTTCTGTGAACGAATACTTCAGGATCATCAGGTAAAGAGAAGTGAATAACGTGAGTCAGAGAGTTTACATCCAGTCCTCTTGCTGCAACGTCTGTTGCTACAAGGATATCAATGTTTTTCAATCTGAATTTCTTCATTACCGTATCTCTCTGCGCCTGAGAAAGGTCTCCGTGAAGGGCATCAGCTGCATAACCGTTCTGCATTAAGAAATCTGCAACCTCCTGAGTTTCCATTCTTGTTCTGCAGAAAATGATGGAATACTGGTTAGGGTTAGCATCAATTAATCTTTTTAATGCTTCTTTTTTCTGACGATATCCTACCACATAATATTCGTGAGTAATGTTCTTCTTCACTTCGTTGATAGAACCTACTGAAATACGGTGTGGCTTTGTAAGATAGTTTTTGGAAATTCTTTCCACTTCTTTATTCATCGTAGCCGAGAATAGGAAAGTTTGTTTAGTTTCCGGAGTTTCGCTTAGAATGGTTTCCAATTCATCCTTGAATCCCATTGAAAGCATTTCATCAGCCTCGTCTAGTACTAACCAATGAATCGCAGAAAAATCTAATGCTTTTCTGTTGATAAGGTCAATAACCCTACCTGGCGTTCCCACAATAATCTGTGGTTTCTCTTTTAAAGATCTCATTTGCTCTACAATACTACTTCCACCATAAACCGCAGTAGTTTTGATGTTCATGTATTTAGAGTAATTCTTTATGTCTTTAGAAATCTGAAGACATAATTCCCGTGTCGGACAAAGCACCAATAATTGGATTTTGCGACTCGTATCGTCAATCATATCCAAAATCGGAAGCGAAAATGCTGCTGTTTTGCCTGTCCCTGTCTGCGCAAGTGCGATCAAATCGCGAATATCTGAAAGAATAAAAGGGATAGTCTGTTTTTGGATTTCTGTTGGGCTTTCGTAGCCCAGTTCGCCAATTGCCTTAAGAATATCAGGACTTAAACTGGTTTCCGTAAATAAATTCATTAACTATTTTAAAATTTTTGCAAAGATACAATAAATATTTGACTTGTTTTTGAACAAAGTTTTAAATATGCAATCTTAAATTCAGAATCTTGTAATACTTTTTTAATATTTGAAAAATTTAATCTAAAAAAAAGTGCCATAAATTAAAGACTTATCAACCATTACTTTTGTTTATTAAATTGGATTAATTTTTTATGCATTATTTATAAATTTTCAAAAACAAAACAATAAAACATGTTTTTTATGTAAATTTGAATATCGTTGCAGAGAATAAAGCTACAAATTTCGGGGCGGTGAAATATAAGATAAGTGATAAAATACCTGCAACAGATAAAAATAAAACACCAAGTACAATATGTCAGCAAATATTTCTTCCAAAACATTTGATTTTCTAAAAAAATTAAATAAAAATAACAACCGCGAGTGGTTCAACGAGAATAAAAGCCTTTATACTGAAGCCCAGGGAAATGTTATTGATTTTTTAGATGATCTCATCAAAGAGATGTCTGGTTTTGATGAAGAGCTTATTAAAATTGACAGTAAAAAGGCATTATTCAGAATTTACCGCGACACCCGGTTTTCAAAAGATAAATCACCTTACAAAACCAACTTTGGAGCTTCTCTGGGAATGGGAAAAGGAAACCAACAAGGTGGGTATTATCTTCATATAGAACCCGGTAAATCTTTTCTGGCAGGTGGAATTTACATGCCTGAATCTTCTGTTTTAAAAGAAGTACGAAAAGAAATATCTTTATATGGCGAAGATTTCCTTAAAATATTGAATCAAAAAGACTTTAAAAAACATTTTCCGGAACTGGATCAGGATGATAAACTGAAAAAGATTCCTCAGGGTTTTGATAAGGAAGATCCTATGGCCGAATATTTAAAGTATAAAAATTTCATTGTATTGTATCATTTGAAAGACGAAGAAGTTCTGGATAAAAATGCAGTAAAAAACATGAGTAAAATATTTAAACTGATGAAGCCGTTTAATGATTTTCTGAATACCCCTTTTCAAGACTAAATATTGTAGGAGTTTCATTATTTAATCGCAGATAACACGGATCTTCACAGATGATTCTGCATATTTCTTGGTACATAATTCAAAAAATATCCGGGAAAAACAGTGTAAATCTCCAGTTGATATTTTTATAAAACCTCTTACTATTCAAGAATGATTCTTATAGAGCGCGTCTTTGTGACAAACAAAATATATTACAGTTCAGGTTATTACAAAACCAGCCACTCATATTATCACTTGAAAATCAAATTATTATATTTAACATTTTTTAAGATAAGTTTTACTTTTTTGCTTATCTTTGCTGTTCGTCAAAAAGCTAAGGATGTCTTTATACCAAAAAATTGCAGAAAAACTACAATATATAAGTCCGGATTTTTATAAAAAAAGATACTTTAAGACCTTAAACAATCTTAATAAAGATAATTTTTCGGAGCGCAATGTAGAACCGGAACTGGTATGGATCAAAGAATACCTTCCAAAAAGTGCTGTAATACTGGATATTGGTGCCAATGTAGGAACTTTCCTTTATCAATTGGAAAACAAGCTGGATCATGAACATATTTATGCTTTTGAACCTAACAAAAAGCTTTATACCAGGCTGAAAAGGCTGTTCCCAAGCATGAGAATACTTCCTTTGGCTCTTTCTGATGAAAATACAATTGCGGAATTCAAAGTTCCTATCATCAACGGAAAAACTATTGCTTCCCGTGGAACCTTAAACACTGCTTACAAAGAAAAAGGCGAAGAGAAAAGCTATACTGAGAAAGTAAAGGTTATTAAGCTGGACGAATGGGCTGCTCTGGAACACTTCAACAGACTGGATTTTATCAAAATAGATGTTGAAGGTAATGAAATAAAGACTCTTTCAGGAGCTAAAGAAACCATTAAACAGTTTATGCCAACTTTAATGGTTGAAATGGAGCAAAGGCATCACCAAACACCAATCTGGAATGAAATTTCTGAAGTTCAAAGCTGGGGATATGAAGTAAAGTATCTGAACAGAAACAGCTTTACGCTGGAAACGCTTACGGAAAACATTCTTTTACAAAATACAAACGACGAAAAAAATAAAACTCAGTACATCAACAATATTATTTTTATACCTAAAAACCCTTAAAAAAACTTTATGAGTGTAGTAGCGAGACAAGGCTTCAAATATTCCATTATCGGTTATATTGGTTTTTTGCTGGGCACAGTTTCTGCAATATTCATCTTTCCAAACGACTTTGAATTTTACGGGAAACTCCGCTATAGTATGCAAACCGCAGAAATGCTTGTTCCTTTCGTTGTTTTTGGAATTTCCTATGCAAACGTAAAGTTTTTTCATTCTTTACAAAAAGAGGGTAAAAATCAGAACATGCTTTCACTATCGCTTGTTACTGTTTTGATTAACTTTCTCATATTTTCCGTTGTATTTTTTGTTCTTCCTTACTTTTACCCCAAGTTCATCCGTTCAGAAGCCTGGAAAATCAAAGGAATTATTTTACCCCTTATTTTAGTTTTATCGCTTTGTGCTATTTTCAATAAATACACTTCTAATTATAAAAGAATTGTTGTTTCTAATATTTTCGACAATCTGTTTCCCAAAATAGCCAATTTAGGAGCATTCTGCCTGTTTTTTTACTTTTCCCTGTCTCAGAATATTGCATTGGCATTCTTCTTTGGAATGTTTGCACTGATGCTTTTCGGGTATATTTATTACACCAATAAGCTTGAGAAAATTCACTTTGACATCAGTACAGATTATTTTAAGAAGGATAATTTCTGGAAAGAATTTTTAAACTATAGTTTTTTTGGATTTCTTGGAACGTTTGGAAATTATCTGGCAATCAACAGCTTTATGATCGGGGAATTTATGGGAATGGAAGAAAACGGGATCTATTCTGTACTTTATGCTCTTATTTCTCTGATTTCAATTCCTCAACTGGGTTTATTCAATATTTCAGCGCCTATCATCAGTAAACACCTTGCTGACGGTGATATGGAAGGTCTGGATAAATTTCATAAAAAGACTTCACTAACCTTATATTTTCTGGGTGCAGTATTATTTTCCTGCATCATGGTTGGATTTCCTTATTTAACTCAGTTTATGCCTAAAAACGGAGTCATGCTCAGAGAATATGAGCCGGTTGTCTGGATCTGGGGATCTGCTGTTTTAATTGATCTTGCCACAGGATTCAACGGAAACATCATCTCTCTTTCAAAATATTACAGATTCAACATTCTGGTAATGCTTTTATTAGCAGGATTAACAATTGGGCTTAACTTTTACTTCATTAAAAACACAGACCTGAAACTGATCGGAATTGCTTTATCCACTGCAATTTCCCTTACAATTTATAATGTTGTTAAAATTTTATTCAACTACATCGTTTTCAAGGTTTCACCATTAACCATTGAGATGATCTTCATTTCAATTATCTGTACTTTAGCGATTACGGTAGCGATTGTTCTTCCTAATTTCGACAGCAACTTCATCAACCTGATCTACAAACCTGCTGTAGTACTTATATTGATCTACATCGGAAATTATTTTACAAAAATTTTCCCGATAGAAGATTATCTGAATGTGAAGTTTATCAAGAGTATTTTTAAGTTTAAATAAGAAGAAAGGAATAAAAACAGTAGTTTTAACCAACCATAAGATTGCTTAACACCTGTTCTAATCTTTTTTGAACCTCTACCCTGCTGTAGCTTTCTTGAAAATCGAAATGGGTGTCGGTCAGCTCATTCAGCTGTTCAAAAATATTTTCTTTTTCAGGTAAGATGAAATTCAGTTTTGATGGATAATTTTTTGGGAAAACAGCCAGTTTCCCAAAGGCAATGGAATCTCCCAGGTTTCCCGTCATCTTGGTTTTCCCATATATCTCCTTGATACTGAAAAACTCGGTTTCCTGCTGAATAGGACACCAAAGCACATCTGCCTTCTGCATCCATGTTTCAAAATCTTCCGCAGATACCCTATCAGAAAAATAGGTTATAGAAATATTCTCTGGTCTGTTTGAAGATAATTGTTCCAGTTGTCTCAATTCTTTATCCTTAGCTTTTCCAAGGAAAATAAATTCACACTTTCTATCCGTCCTGATCTTCTGAATGGTTGTAAAAATATGATTATAATCTCTCCTCTTCTGCGAAACACCGCCAGGAATAACAATCATCAGGCTTTTATTTTCAGACGGAACAAAAGATCTGGTAAAAAAAAGAGGCAGGAACCGATGTCTGTCTGAAATTAAAGCTTCATCCAACACTAACAGAGATTTTGATGTTTGATACACCTTACCAGCGTACAGCAATCCTTCTTTCAACCACAGCTTTAACCTGTAAATAATATCACCTTTGAAGACGCTTTTTAATAAATCAACCCTTGAAGCTTTAGTAAAATTGAGATTATGGGTAATAACAGCGGTATTATATCTCTTCGTTATCGCTAAAAACGTATTGAAATAACGATGAACAGTTCCAATAATCACCAAATCATATTCTTTAGTCTTCAGCTGGTCTAAAATCATAGAACTATCAGACAGAAAAACGTTTGATCCTGTTTCAGTGACCTGATCCTTAATTCTTTTTGAAAAATAATAATCTACACTAAAATGTTGAGATCCTTCCATGATATTCATGAAGGCCTGTGCAATTTCTGCGTGGGTGTCTATTTCTATGTAAGCTATTTTTTTCACTGACTGATTAGGGGTATTTTTAAGGTTTTGACTAAAGCCAATTGAATTTTTATTTTTTTATTAAACGGGCTCCCTTCGACTAAGCTCAGGATTATAGCCCGTTCCTATTGATATTCATTCAGGTTTATATTATTACATTTTCAGCCATTTTTTCTTCAGCATTTTCCAACGCTGGTCATTAACTGCTCTTTGTTCTTCTTCTGTTATTTTAAGCTCTAGTTTTTTAGACTTACAGCTTTCATAAGACTTCACAATATCAAAGAAAAATGATGGAGACTTACTTTTCATTGCTTCTTTTGAGGCTGCAATATAGGCCAGAAACCTGCTTAATCCTAGAAAATAGAAATAACGCCCATAATAATCAGCTGGCCTTATGGTATAATCGGCACCTTTTACTTTAATAAGCTTTACATGAAGCTCCGGTAATACCATTTCTTTCCAGCCCAGATGCTCCAATAAAATAGAATCAATATTATCCCAGCCTAATGTTTCTCTTAAGCCTCCTATCTGAACAAAACACTCTTTCCGATAGGCTTTCATAGGTCCTCTTACATGATGCTTATTGGAATTTCCTTCATATACCCAACCACCTTCTTTTTCTACATAGAGTAAACCGCCTACCAATCCATATTCCGGATGATTGATAAAAGCTTTTTCTACCGTTTCCAGATAGTTTTCAGGAAGAATAATATCTGCATCAAATTTACAGATGATATCAAATTCATCTATAGATTGGGTCTTCAAACCATTTTTAAAGGCATGTACTACTTTTGAACCGGGCTGATGTTCTGATTTCTGAAGATTAATAGTTTCAAAGCGGGAATCAGCCTCTGTATATTTCCTGATCACATCAGGAGTACGATCTGTGGAACCGTCATTAACGACTACCACTTTAAAATCCTTACTACTTTGCTGCTGTAAAGAATCCAGAGTGAATGAGAGGTTCTGCTCTTCGTTATGGGCAGGAATAATAATTAAAAACCTCACGGAGTATTGTATAAATGATGAATAATAAGTGATACATGATGAAAACACCACGTATCACTTATTGTTAAATTTTATTTATTGTGCGGCTTCAGCATATTTTTCGGATCAAGGATTTCATCCAGTTTTTCCTGGGAAAGAATTCCTTTCTCTAAAACAAGATTGTAAACACTTTTTCCTGTTTCTAAAGCTTCTTTTGCAATCTGTGTAGATTGTTTGTAGCCGATATAAGGATTTAGTGCCGTTACAATTCCGATGCTGTGTTTTACCATATTCAGACAAACTTCTTTGTTGGCAGTAATTCCTACTACACATTTATCACGAAGAGTATCCAATGCATTGCAAAGGAAATTAATATTTTCCATGATGGCGTGGGAAAGCACCGGCTCCATTACGTTAAGCTGTAATTGGCCTGCTTCTGCAGCAAAAGTTACTGTTAAATCGTTCCCGATTACTTTAAAGCAAACCTGGTTTACTACTTCCGGAATAACAGGGTTTACTTTACCCGGCATAATAGATGATCCCGGCTGCATTGGCGGAAGATTGATTTCGAAAAGTCCCGCTCTTGGTCCTGATGAAAGTAATCTTAAATCGTTACAGATCTTTGATAATTTCACGGCAAGACGTTTCATTGCTGAAGAATAGATCACATAAGATCCTGTATCGGGTGTAGCTTCTACCAGGTCAGGTGCTGAAACAATCGGGAATCCTGTAATCTGGGCTAAATTTTTAGCACAAAGAGCTGCATATCCAACCGGAGCATTCAATCCTGTTCCGATAGCTGTTGCTCCCATATTTACTTCTACAAAAAGGCTTGCATTATTGTTCAGTTTAGAGATATCTTCTTCCAATGTTGCTGCATATGCCTCAAATTCCTGGCCTAATGTCATTGGAACAGCATCCTGAAGCTGCGTACGTCCCATTTTGATTACATCCTGGAACTCCTGACCTTTTGCACGGAAAGCTGCTATAATTTTTTCTAATCTTTCTACCAAGCCGATGTTCATCTGAAGCAGTCCCATTTTGATGGCTGTAGGATAAGCATCGTTAGTTGATTGTGAAAGGTTAATATGGTCGTTAGGGGAACAAAACTCGTATTCTCCTTTGTTTTTTCCTAATTTTTCCAATACTACATTGGCAATTACTTCATTCGCATTCATATTGATAGAAGTTCCTGCTCCTCCCTGGATCATATCTACCGGAAACTGGTCATGATATTTTCCTGCTACAATCTCATCACAAGCTTCTGCGATTTTAAAATATAGGCTTTCATCAAGAAGTCCTAATTCATAGTTGGTTTTTGCGGCTGCTTTTTTTACGAAAGCAAGACCTTTGATAAAATCCGGATATGAAGACAAAAGCTGTCCCGAGATTTTGAAATTGTTGATTGCTCTTTGCGTCTGCACTCCATAATAAGCGTCTAAAGGCACATTCAATTCACCTAATAGATCACTTTCTTTTCTGAAATTTTCCATTACAGATATTTTACTGTTTTTGATCGTTTAAAGATAGCAAAAACGCATCGATCCGATGCGTTTTAATTTGAATTATTTTACTGAATATTTTACATTTAAAGCTTGCAATATTGCCCATGTTTCAGCATCCATAATTCCGTCATAATTCTGAGGACGGAAATGATACTGGAAGGCTTCAATGGTTTTCTTAGTAGCATCATCCCATGTTCCACTCAATTCTATTCCATAGCCAAATTTCTGCAATGCAGTCTGAACTGAGAAAATAAAGGTTGTATCATTATACTTTGCTGGAAGCTCTGTTTGTGCAAGGTCAAAATAATTTTGTTTTGTTGCCTCATCATACCACATTCCTATCTGATACTCGTCATAAAGTCTTTTCCAAGGGAACATTGGTCCCGGATCCTGTTTTCTTGTAGGAGCAATATCCGCATGTCCAATCACGTTAGTTGCCGGAATCTGATATCTTGTAACAATATCTTTTGCCAATGCAGCTACTTTTCTTATCTGAGCGTCACTAAAAGGAACGAAAACTCTTTTACCTGAAGCATCAGTAGTGAAACCAGGGTTTACAATTTCAATTCCTATAGAGGTATCATTAAGATTCTTGTCAGCCCTCCATGAGCTTACTCCGGCATGATATGCTCTTTTGTTTTCATCTACCAACTGATAGATTTCATTATCTCCTGTATTGTTTACCAAATAGTGGGCACTTACTCCCGGTTGGGTAAGAACGGTAATAGACTTGTCATCAGGAAGCACTGTATAGTGCATGATCAGATAACGCTGTCTGAAATTTTGTGCCATAGCAGGAAAATAGGTTTTTACTACTTTATATCCTGCAGGTTTTGCAGATACAATAGAACCATAACTTGCCGTATTATCATTTTTTGTTGGGTCTGCTATATTAGTAGTAAAAAAATCTACTCCATGATCGCTTACAATTTTTGGTTTTGGAGCTTCCGGAGTTGGAGTTTTCACCACTGGTTTTGGCTGTGCCACGGGGGTTTTCGGTTGGTACGTATTTTTTTTCACATTTTTCTGAGAAGTACATGAAAAAACTAAAGTGCTTAATCCGATGATATATAATGTCTTACGCATCAGTTTGGTTTTTTATCAAATTATTACCTCAAAAATACACAAAAATTTCTTGAATTTTATTTGGTAAATAAAGAAATCTGTTCTATATTTGCACTCGCAATAACAGAACAACGATCATTAAAAAATAAACAAAAAGGAGGGTTGCCGGAGTGGTTAACGGAGCAGTTTGCTAAACTGTCGACGCGAAAGTGTCGCAAGGGTTCGAATCCCTTACCCTCCGCTCTCTTATATATTCGGGGCGTAGCGTAGTCCGGTCATCGCGCCTGGTTTGGGACCAGGAGGTCGCAGGTTCGAATCCTGCCGCCCCGACTTTTTTAATGTGCTTATTACTAAGCGGGAATCAACTTCTAAGGGTGCGTAGCTCAGCTGGATAGAGCATCTGCCTTCTAAGCAGACGGTCAAAGGTTCGAATCCTTTCGCGCTCACAAAAAACCTCATCATTTTATGGTGAGGTTTTTTGTTTTATATTAGTCTCATGTGTTACTGCTATATTCTTTATTCTGAATCTCTTGATAAATATTATATTGGACATTCCTGTGAAAACCTACAAGAAAGACTCAGAAAACATCTTGCAAATCATAAAGGCTTCACCTCAAAAACTAAAGATTGGATTATTGTTTATTATGAAGGCTTTAATGCTAAAGTTGAGGCCTATAAAAGAGAACGTGAAATAAAAGGTTGGAAAAGTAAAATTAAAATCCAGGAACTCATTAGTAGTCTTAACAAGATAGAGCATCCCGATTTGTAATCGGGACGGTCAAAGGTTCGAATCCTTTCGCGCTCACAAAAAACCTCATCATTTTTATGGTGAGGTTTTTGTTTTCAGTATTCATATAATTAAACCTGAAAAGGAGACCTATCTAAATAAATAATTTCTCACCAGTAAAGGATATTTTTATATATTTGAGTCGCTAACATAAAAAAAATTAACATGAAAACATTCAAAAAACAAAACAGTGCTCTAAAGAGAAATGAATTGAAAACTATTTTAGGAGGGATTATACCCAATCAATGCCTTCCACGACTTTGCAGAGAAATATGCAAAGACCAAGGTTTTGAACAGGGAGGTTGTGACGCTAACGGGCTATGTTTATGCGGACCTTTCCCAAATCCAAATGACTTGTAAAATATAAATCTCAATATTTATAAACAACAAAAGCCTTATCGTTTGAATGGTAAGGCTTTTCTTTTTCTGCCACAATACCGCTTGATTATTATATTTTATTTTACGCTTATGATGTCTGTTTATTTTTTAACCAATACATAATTTCCATTAGTTTCATTTTTCTTTATTTCATATCCATCAGCCAATTCAAGAAACCAACCATCACCAGATACATATTTATCTTCTGTTTTCAAGGGAACGGATATTGAAATCTTATCCCAATTTTGACTCATTAATGCTCCTTTTTCAACTGTTAAAATTCCCCATTGATCTGTAACCCTGATATTAGGATATACCGTTCCTTTATCTTCAATTGGTATAATATTTCTTGGATCGAAAGAAATATTCATCTTTTCGAATTTTATTTCAAAATGAGACTTATCAATAAATTTGGATTTATATTCTGCAATAAGACGTTTTGTTTTCTCTTCTCTTTTAGTTTCTTCTTCAATTATTACTGAACCATTGTAATAACCAGTTACTTTTTTAATAGCATTATTGAAATAAGTTGGTATCTTCACATTAAATGCATTAATAAAATAATTGGACAGGTCTGTTTTTGCTGTAATTTTCTTATTCCAGCTTTTATCTTTATTATACAGCAGGTATCCATAGACAGGAACAGTATGGTAAGCAAATGAACGAACAAATGTAGGATTATTCAAAAAATCATCAATTCCATTAATTAAAGACGATAGGGTTTGTTCTTTAGTTCTCCCACTCATTATGACTCCTGTAAATTCAGCTATCCCTTCATTGAGTTCCAACAGATTTTCACTTGCATCAGAGCCTTTGTAAAGGCTATGTCTGTATTTTCGGAAAGTGAGAGCATTGATAAGATGCTTCTGCAATTCTTTTTCTGAAACCGCTCTTAAAGCTTTCTTTAAAGCCTCTAGCTCTAAACGAAGATAAATCCTACCTTCTTTCTGATCTAAATGATTATTTTCAGCATTGTTTAATTCAAAGCCCAACAATGGTTGTATACGATGAAAAGACTCATGAGCCAATAAACCTATTCTATCATATTTATTTTCAGGAAGTGGAAGCATCATCATTGCCCATCTTTTTCCATTCCAGTTTACTGCAGTATTTGCAATATTTATTTTGTCCGGCAAAACCCCTGTATATAAATTCCCTTCACTTTTCAAAATATTATTTTCATCAGCTTCATTTGCAAAAATTTCCCGTGTTTTTGGATCAATTAAAAGAATCGGGCCATAGAGATCCTTATTCCAAAGTTCGATATTCTTTTTGGACTCGGTTTTAAATTCATTATATAAAAAGGAAATACTATCTATGGAAATCGTCTTTATTTGTCCTGTTACAGATTGTCCAAATAAAGAAAATAATATTAGAAAAATAATCGACTGTTTCATGGTTAAGTTTTCAATTACACAGCTTATTATCATGATAAAGCTGAATCACAAATATAATAAATTACTATTCTTATTTCATTCCAGTTATTTTACAGATTAAAAAAGCCTCAGAATGACTTCTAAGGCTCTTTCTATTCTAAACGGTTTCTTTTGTTTTCAATTGTACTTTAGCGGCTTCAATTTTCTTATTTTTCGATTGCTCACGTTTCATTTTTCTATAGTCCCAGGGAGCTACAGCATGAACATCCTGCCAGAGACCAATTTTGTTCTGTTGGGCTTTTTCCTGGAGTTTTCCTAAAGAATCATCTTTGGAATAGGGATAGTACCACCACCCCATTCCGGCTTTAATCAACTCTTTGGAAAGATATTTATCATTATCATAATAAATCTTGGCAATAGAACGCCCGTAACGGTCTGTAGAGGTTTCTTTGAATGTAACCTTTTTCCCAAACACCTGTGAAGAGGTAAATTGCTTAGCATTTTTTCCAAAAGCCTGTCCGTTTTCGGGACAATCTACTTCTGCCAATCTGAGTTTCTTTTGTGTATTGCCTTTTAAAAGTACTGTAATTGTATCTCCATCTGATACTTTGATTACTTTTCCGCTCGTTTGCGAAAATAAGATTACAGGGAAAAGTAAACTCATCAACATTAATCGTTTCATGAGGCAAATATAGGGATTAAAGCTGATGAATAAAGGGAAAATAAATATAAGGAGTTAACGTTCTTTGGAATAAAAGCTAGTATTCCTTAAAGCCAGATAACTTTGATTAAGATGATAGACAATGCACACGGTTCTATCAGGGAGTACCCAGACCAAATTTATCTTCATAATTAAACCTTTGAACTTTATCTGAACTTTTCACGATCAATTCTAAAGACCCTTTAGCTTTTACAATGGAATCTCCTAATGAAATTTTATCCCACCAATCTCTGTACACCACTAAACTATCCGTTATGTTCTTTTTATCATAAACAAGAAATGGAATATTGTGATTGTTATCATTGATATATTTTTTGATAACTAAAG
>NZ_MAYF01000324.1 GCF_001684955.1 Chryseobacterium contaminans
TCTACTTGAGAAACTACCCGTAATTTAAAAGCTATACTGTAGTCTCTTTGGGTGCGCTTTTCTCTTTTTAATACTTGTTCTTTCATAAATAAGTCGATTAGTTGTCAACTTATTTCAGGACGGGACATCTGAAATAAAAAAGGCTGCTTCATCCGAAACAGCCTTTAATCTTTATATCTAGATATTAATTATCCAATCTCAATACCGTTTTCAACATTGCTGTCATCCGGTGTTACGAAAGATAATTTACCATCAGGTTTAGTCGTTAATAACAACATCCCTTGAGATTCAATACCTCTGATCTTTCTTGGAGCAAGGTTTAATAAAATCATTACCTGTTTTCCAACTACTTCTTCAGGCGTAAAGCTTTCTGCAATCCCTGAAACTACAGTTCTTACGTCAACTCCTGTATCTACAGTAAGTTTTAGTAATTTATCAGCTTTTTCTACTTTTTCAGCCTCTAAAATGGTAGCGGTTCTAAGATCTATTTTCGTAAAATCATCAAAAGTGATTTCTTCTTTCATTGGATTAGCGTTAGGATTGGTTTTCTTGTTGTTTTGTTTCGTGTCTTCCAGCTTTTGAATCTGAGCTTCAATAACGTTGTCTTCAATTTTGGAGAAGAGAAGGGAAGCTTCATTGATTTTGTGACCTGTTTCAATTAAAACAGATTGTGTTTCAACATCACTCCAGCTTTTCTTTTCAACATTGAACATGTTCAATAGCTTTTCAGAGCTGAAAGGCATGAATGGTTCACATAGCTGAGCCAAAGCAACAGCAATCTGAGCTCCTACAAATAGAGACTGAGCTGCCTTTTCTGGGTTGTCTTTGATGGTTTTCCAAGGCTCTTCAGTCTGAAGGTACTGGTTTCCAAATCTTGCAAGGTTCATTAATGCAGATAAAGCATTTCTGAATTCATAATTGTCAAGGAATCCTGAAATTTCAGTAGCTGCTTTATTAATCTCTTTTAATTCTGGGCTGTTAACATCTCCCTGAGGAACAACTCCTTCATAATATTTATGAATAAGAACCGCAACTCTGTTGATGAAGTTTCCGAAAATCCCAACCAGTTCAGAATTATTTTTCGTCTGGAAATCCTTCCATGTAAAGTTATTATCCTTGGTTTCAGGAGCTGATGAAAGAAGAGCATATCTTAAAACATCCTGTTGTCCCGGGAAATCTTCAACATATTCGTGAGCCCAAACAGCCCAGTTTCTTGAAGTTGAAATTTTATCGTTCTCAAGGTTCAGGAATTCAAAAGCGGGTACGTTTTTAGGCATGATATAATCGCCGTGTGCCTTCATCATCGCCGGGAAAATAATACAGTGGAATACTATATTATCCTTTCCGATAAAGTGTACCAGGTCACTGCCTTCACTTTGCCAGTAATCTTTCCAGTCTTTTCCGTTTTTCTCCGCCCATTCTTTCGTGAAAGAAATATATCCGATTGGAGCATCAAACCAAACATAAAGAACCTTTCCCTCAGCATTCGGAAGCGGAACCGGAACTCCCCAGTTCAGGTCTCTGGTCATGGCACGAGGCTTCAAACCATCGTTTAACCATGATTTAACCTGGCCGTATACGTTAGGCTTCCAGTCATCTTTATGGCCTTCAATAATCCACTCGTTTAAGAAATCTTCGTATTCATTAAGTGGCAGATACCAGTTCTTTGTTTCTTTAAGAATAGGAACATTTCCGCTAAGCATTGATTTCGGATTAATCAGTTCAGATGGAGAAAGGGTAGAACCACATTTCTCACACTGGTCACCGTAAGCGTTCTCATTGCCACAATTGGGGCAAGTTCCTACAATATAACGGTCTGCAAGGAATTCTCCTGCCTGCTCATCAAAATACTGTTCAGAAACTTCTTCTGTAAATTTTCCTTTTTCATAAAGAACTTTGAAGAAATCCTGGCTGGTTTCATAATGCTTTGGAGACGTTGTTCTTGAATATTCATCAAATGAAATTCCCAGATCAGCAAAAGATTTTTTAATAATCCCGTGATACTTGTCAACGATATCCTGAGGAGTAACTCCCTCTTTCTTAGCTCTTATGGTAATAGGAATACCGTGCTCATCCGAACCACAGATAAACGCTACATCTTTTCCTAATCTTCTCTGAAATCTTGCGTAAACATCCGCAGGAATATAAACACCTGCCAAATGTCCTATATGAACCGGGCCGTTTGCATAAGGCAAAGCTGCCGTAATCATCTTTCTGTTTGACATTTATAGTAAAGTTTTGACTGCAAAGATAAGGATTATCTCTTGAATACCGCTCTTCGTGGAGTTATTATGACGAATCTTGCCATTTTTCAATAATCAATATGAAATTAAGTTAAACAGTTGTTTAACTTTTTGTTAATGTAAAACAAATATTATGCATAGCATACTATCGTGTAAAATATTGAGGTGTATATTTTTAACTAAAAACGGTTTCGTAATATACATAATTTTATCATAATTTATATTAAAATTATAATAATTCTAATTTTTTTTTAAATTGCAAGACTGGCCAAGAGCCGGAATTAAGACTGAAAAACGAAACTATAAAAATAAAATTGTGAAGAATTTTACAACTGTATTAAAAATAGCGCCTGCTTTTTTACTGGCAAGTACAGTAATGCATGCGCAGACTAAAGACTCTGCCACCAAAGAGAAAAAAATTGAGGAGGTAGTCTTGATTGGATATGGTAAACAGAAAAAATCGGACCTTACAGGTTCTATTACTTCTGTAACAGCCAAAGACTTTAACGGTGGGGCAACTTCTGCCGGACAGCTTATTCAGGGTAAGACACCCGGAGTACAAATTACAAATAGTAGTGGCGCTCCTGGTTCTGGAACAAAAATCAGAATTAGGGGAACATCTTCTTTGAATGGAGAAAACTCCCCATTAATTGTGATTGATGGTGTGCCCCAGGACTTTACAGGAGTAAATGGAGCTTCGGATCCTTTATCTCTTATTAACCCAAATGATATAGAAACTTTTGATATTCTTAAAGATGCTTCAGCTACAGCTATTTATGGTAATAGAGCTTCTAATGGTGTAATTTTAATTACTACCAAAAAAGGAACGGCAGGAAGATTTAAAGTGAATTTTTCAACAGTGACTTCTGTTTCTACAAAGATGGGAAATGTAGATATTCTGAATGCAGACGAATATAGGTCATTTGTAAATGAAATTGCAAAAACTAACCCATCGGTTGCTGTAAATGCTTCGAGGCTAGGGACCTCTAATACCAACTGGCAGAACTTAACGTATCAGCCTGCTTGGGGAACAGATAATAATTTAGCATTTTCAGGAGGAGTTAAATGGTTACCATATCGTTTGTCTATAGGCTATAATGATCAAAATGGTATTGTAAAAACAAATTCATTTAGAAGAAGCTCTGTAGGATTAAACTTAAACCCAAAGTTTTTTGATAATCATTTGACAGTAAATGTTAATGCTAAAGGAACTTTTACGGATAACAGGTTTGTTGACGGTGGAGTAATTAAGGCTGCCACTTATTTTGACCCAACCCAATCAGTATATTCTGGGAATTCTGCTTATGGCGGATATTATGAATGGCTAGACCCCAATAATAAAATAACGGGTCTTAATGTTAATGGTACTTCAAATCCATTAGGCCTTTTAGATGGTGTACATGACGTATCATCTGTATGGAGAGGTTTAGGAAATATTCAATTAGATTATAAACTACATTTTTTACCAGACTTACATATCAATGTAAATGCGGGATATGATTATTCTAAAAGTAATGGTGCAAAAACAGTAAGTCCTATTTATAGAGCCGGAATTGCAGATTTAGGTACGTATAACCAGTATACAATGGAGAAAAAGAATAAATTGCTAGAAACTTATTTAAGTTATCTAAAAACAATAAATTCTATTTCAACAACAATTGACCTTACCGCAGGTTATTCTTATCAGGATTTCCATACAATTATTCCTGGATCTACAACATTTAAAGGGAGAGGGCAAAATACATTTACTAATGATTTTGAAACTAAAAATGTATTATTATCTTTCTATGGAAGAGGAATTTTTACGATAGCTAATAAATATATTATTTCAGCTTCCATAAGAAGAGATGGTTCTTCAAGATTCTATAACGGTACAACAAGTAATGTTTGGGGGAATTTCCCAGGAGTATCTGTTGCTTGGAAAATTAATGAAGAAAATTTCCTTAAAGATACAGGAATCAATGTTTTGAAATTGAGAGCAGGTTGGGGTAAAACTGGACAGCAGGAATTGCCTACACTGGATACAAATAAGCCAAGAAATTATCCATCCTATGCTGCTTATAATTTAAGTGCTAGTGGTGCAGAGTACCAATTTGGGGATCAGTTCTACTTTATGATGAGACCTGAGATTTACAATCCGAACTTAAGTTGGGAAATTACAACCACAAAAAACGCTGGTATTGACTTTGGTTTTGCAAAAAATAGAATTACAGGTTCAATAGATGTTTATCAAAAAGATACAAAAGACTTAATTGTGGATGCACCAATTGCAGCTGGTGATTTAAGTAATCATAACCTTCTTAATGTTGGGAATATGCAAACAAAAGGGATAGAAGGATCTGTTACATTTGTTCCAATAAAAAAAGAAAATACTACATGGGAAGTGTCGTTTAATGCAACTCACTATAAATCTAAAATTACCAAACTTATTAATGGAGCAGATACTTCTTATAGAATCTTAGTAGGGGGAATTGAAGGAGGGGTCAATAATACAATCCAGGCACATACTGTAGGTTATCAACCTAATGCATTCTATGTATTTCAACAAGTTTACGATACTAGCGGAAAACCAGTGGATGGAGCATATGTTGATAGAAATGGAGATGGTAAAATTGATGTTAATGACAGATACTATTATAAGTCAACACAACCTGATGCAATTATAGGTTTTAATACTAAATTTTCTCATAATAACTGGGACATTGGTTTAAGTGCAAGAGCGGTATTGGGCAATTATGTATATAATAATGCTGCAGCTAACAGCTCTATTCAATCGCTAACAACAAATAACTATCTGCAGAATGTATATTCTACAGCAGCACAATACAAGTTTTCAAGTCCACAATACTTCTCTGATATTTTTGTAGAGAATGCGTCTTTCCTAAGGTTAGATAATATTAACGCGGGATATAATTTTAAAGACATTTTTTATAAAGGAAGCAATATGAGAGTATATGCAATGCTTCAAAATGTATTTGTAATTACAAAATATTCGGGGATAGATCCCGAAGTATTTGGAAATATTGACAATGGATATTATCAGATGCCAAAAGTGTATTCTTTAGGATTTAACTACCAATTTTAAGAGAAATGAAAAGATTTAAAATAAATATAATAGCAGTTGCAGCCTTATTCAGTATTCTTACTGTGACATCTTGTGTGAATGATTTAGAACAACAGCCTATTACGGATGTTACTTCAGCTAGTGTTTTTAAAGATTTTGCAAACTATCCTATGGCATTAGCAAAAATATATGGAGGTTTTGCAAATGGAGGGCAAGGTGCCAATGGAGGAAATTCAGATATTAATGGAATTGATGGAAACTTTTCACAATATACAAGAGTATTGTATACATTACAGACACTTCCAACTGATGAAGCTGTAATAGCTTGGAATGATGGAACACTACAAACGATTCATAAAATGACATGGGATTCTTCTAGTGAATTTGTTGAAGGTGCTTATTATAGAATTTTTACTCAAATTGCTACCAGTAATGAGTTTTTGAGAAATGTTACTGATGAGAAACTGTCAGCAAATAATATCACAGGAGCTAATTTAGCTGAAGCAAAATATATGAGAGCAGAAGTAAGATATTTACGGGCTTTATCTTATTATTATGCATTGGATTTATTTGGTAATGTCCCTTTTGTAGATGAAAGTTATTTACCAGGGTCTGTAAATCCACCTAAAAGAATTACTCGTGCGGAACTTTTTAATTTTATTGAAAGTGAATTGCTTGCTGTTTCAGGAGATCTGAAAGATCCAAAAGCAAATGTTTATGGAAGAGTAGATAAAGCAGCAGCTTGGTCTTTGTTAGCTCGTTTATATCTTAATTCACAAGTTTATAACGGTTCTAATCACTATACGGATTGCATCACGTATTGCAATAAGGTAATACAAGCAGGATATTCTTTGAAAACTAAATATGCGGATTTATTCCTTGCCGATAATGATAAAAATAATCCGGAAGTTATTCTTCCAATTGCCTTTGATGGGGTTCATATTCAAACATCAGGTGGTACAACCTATCTGATTCATGCTGGTGTAGGAGGAACTATGCCTGGTGCTGATTTTGGTATTAGTGGCGGCTGGGGTGGTTTAAGAACTACCAAGGCTTATGTGAATTTGTTTGCTGGATCACCTTCAGATCAAAGAGGAAATTTCTATACTGATGGGCAAAATCTGGAAATTAACGACCTTGGAGTTTTTACTGATGGTTATGGATTTGTTAAATACAAGAACTTAACAAGCGCTGGAATACCTGGGTCTGATAAATCAGGTAATTTCTGTGATACAGATATTCCTATATTTAGATTAGCTGATATTTATCTAATGTATGCGGAAGCTACATTAAGAGGAGGAAATGGAGGAAATACAGCAACAGCTCTTGGATATGTAAATGCCTTAAGAACCCGCGCAGGAGCATCAACAGTAACTTCAATAAATACAGATTATATATTAGACGAAAGAGGACGAGAGCTTGGTTGGGAAATGACAAGGAGAACAGATCTTATCCGTTATGGTAAATTCACTAGTGGTTCGTACTTGTGGCCTTGGAAAGGAGGTGTTAAGGATGGTAAAAGTGTAGAAGAGTATAGAAATCTTTATCCAATCCCTGCAAAAGATATTATTGCAAATCCTAACCTGAAACAAAATCCTGGCTATTAATTTAAAACATTCCTTAAACATGAAAAATATATTTAAAATATTAGCAATAGCTTTCATAGGAATGGCACTTGTTTCTTGTGAAAAAGATGAAGATCAGGCTATTCTTAATGAAACCTCACAAAGTAGTATTTCTGCTGATAAAACAACTATTATTCTGGATAAAAGTAATGTAGATGCTACCGCTGTAAATTTTAAGTGGGCAAAATCGGCCTTTAGCATTTCTGTAGTATCTACTCAGCAGATTGAATTCGGAATGAAAGGAAAAGGTTTTAAAGACAGTAAGTTAATTGATGTTGTATCTTCTCCTTTTTCTATGACCAATAAGCAGCTTAATACCTTAATACTTAGCATGGAAGGAACTGCGAATGTAGTTAATGAAATAGAAGTTAGATTTAAGACTGCTGTAGGTGGGGCCAATTTTTACTCTAATGTAATCACACTACAGGTAACCCCTTATATTCTAGGACCGGTATACAATTATACTGATCTTTTCCTAATTGGTGATGCTACAGCAGGAGCTTGGGATAATTCAGTAACCAATACCAAATTGTATCCTTTACAGAAAACAACTACTGCTGGAAAATATTCATATACCGGATATTTTGCAAAAGGCGGATTTAAGTTTATTAAAACTCCTGGATCTTGGGACAATCAGTATGGAATGGGAGGCGCTGAAGGAACGTTAAGCGCAAGTGGTTCTTCCGGAAATATTCCGGTAGAAACAGCAGGGTATTATAAATTAACTGTTGATACTAATTCGCTAAGCTATACCTTAATATCAATTCCTGCTCCAACCACAACATATACTACTATTTCCATGATTGGATCTGCTTCAGGGGATTGGAGTACAGATGTAGATATGGAAAAATCAACGTTTGATCCTCATATTTGGGTGAAGAAAAAAGTAAACTTAAGTTCAGGTGAATTTAAATTCAGAGCCAACCACGATTGGGGAACAAACTGGGGAGTTGCCAAAGAGTTTTTCGGAGTAGCAGATCTTGGAGGAGGGAATATTCCTGTTAGTGAAGCTTTTAAATACGATGTGTATTTCAATGATATAACAGGAGAATTCTCAGTAATTCCAGTATTTTAATTCAATAAAAATCAAATTAAAATAAAGCAAAGTGCTGCTTTACCGCAGCACTTTATTTTTTTAAGTTAATAAATAGTCATTATGAAGAAAATTACAGTTGGAGCACTCTTGCTCTCAATGATGTTTACAGGTGTGAAAGCACAATCTTTAAAATCGCCGGACGGTAAGTTTGAAATGAATTTCCAGTTAAAAGATGGAGTTCCTTTCTATAATCTGAAATACAACGGTGCGGTGGTTGTAGAAGATTCAAAATTGGGATTGAGATTATTTAAAGACACAGCCATAAAATTTGCTTCTGAAATAGCCAAAGCAGAAGATGCAAAATACGATCTTAACAACGGTTTTGCAAAGGTAGATGAAAAAAGAGACTCCAAAAACGAGACATGGCAGCCGGTTTTGGGAGAAAAGAAAAATTATATCAATAACTACAATGAATTAGCGGTGACGTTAAATCAGGCTTCTACAGACAGAAGTATTGTAGTAAAATTCAGATTATTCAATGATGGTCTTGGATTCAGATATGAATTTCCACAACAGAAAAATCTTAATTATTTCGTGATCAGAGAAGAAGATTCTGAAATTGATTTCCCAACCGATATGAAGGCTTGGTGGATTGTAGCAGATTATGATTCTCAGGAATATCAGTACCAGGAAACAAAAGTTTCTGAAATTCCTGCAAAATGGGATAAAGCAGCTGATGCCAATGCCTCCCAGACTTTGGTGAAAAATGCAGTTCAATCTCCATTGATGCTTAAAAAAGAAGGTAAATCACCTTTATATATCAACGTTGCAGAAGCTGCTGTATTGGATTATCCGGCATCACACCTTGAGGTAGACGCCCAGAACTTTAAGTTCAAAACACATTTAACGGCAGACAGACAAGGAGCAAAAGGATATATTCAAACTCCATCAGTAACTCCTTGGAGAACGATCATCGTTGCCCCAAAAGCTGAAGAGGTTATGGATTCCAAAATGATCTTTAACTTGAACGAGCCTACAAAGTACACGGACACTTCTTATATTCATCCTACAAAATACATGGGTGTTTGGTGGGAAATGATCATCGGAAAATCTCAGTGGGCATATTCTACAGCTGAAAATGTTCACTTGGGTAAAACAGATTTTACAAAACTGACTCCCAACGGAAAACATGCAGCAAACAATACAAAAGTGAAAGAATACATCGATTTTGCTGCTGAAAACGGATTCCAGGGATTATTGATCGAAGGCTGGAATATTGGCTGGGAAGACTGGTTCGGACACTCTAAAGAATTTGTTTTTGATTTCATTACTCCTTACCCGGATTTTGATATCAAAATGCTGAACGATTATGCTCATTCAAAAGGAATCAAGCTTATCATGCACCATGAAACTTCAGGCTCTGCAACGAACTATGAAAGATGGGCAGATAAAGCATTCCAAACCATGAATAAATATGGTTATGATGCTGTGAAAACAGGTTATGTAGGAGATATTATTCCAAGAGGAGAGCACCATTATTCTCAATGGACAATTAACCATTACTATAGAATTGCTGAAAAAGCTAATGAGTATAAAATCATGGTAAACTCTCACGAGTCTGTACGTCCTACAGGGGAAAGCCGTACTTATCCGAACTACATCTCCGCAGAAGCAGCACGTGGAACAGAGTATGAAGCATTCGGAGGAAATAAGCCGGATCATCAGACGGTACTTCCGTTTACAAGATGGATGGGTGGTTCTATGGACTACACGCCAGGAATTTTCCAAACGAAGTTAGACTATTATTTCCCTGGAGATAAGCGTTTCGTAAAAACTACATTAGCAAAACAGCTTGCCTTATATGTAACGATGTATATGCCGCTTCAGATGGCAGCTGACCTTCCTGAGAACTATAAAAAGCACATGGATGCATTCCAGTTCATTAAGGATGTAGCAGCTGATTGGGATGATACAAAGATTTTATCTGCTGAGCCGGGAGATTATGTTATCACTGCCAGAAAAGCAAAAGGTACAGAAAACTGGTTCGTAGGAGGAATTACTGATGAAAACAAACGTGAATATACGGTAGATTTCTCGTTCCTGGATAAAGGAAAAAAATATGAGGCAACAATCTATGAAGATGGAAAAGATGCTGATTATATAGACAATCCTCAAAGCTATAATATCTATAAGAAAGAGATTAACAGCAAATCGAAAATTAATTTTAAAATGGTAAGAAGCGGTGGTTTTGCCATCTCCATCAAACCGGTAAAATAAATATTTCTTAACTTTATAATCCTTAAAGGTCCATCCTTTAAGGATTTTTTTATTTCTAAATCTTGTATTGTAATGCTGAAGGCTAAAGTTTTTAATAAGCAAAATGTTTTTCTTTTCCTGCTGATCGGAATGGTGTTGATGGCCAAACTGATTCCTTTTGATAAATCCTATAATCAATATTTTAATCTTTCAGCTTTTATTGACTGGGGAATTGCAGGGATTTTTTTACTGTACGGGCTTAAGCTGAATCTGAAAGAAGTAGTAAAAGATATTTCAAACTGGAAGCTGCATCTTCTGATTCAGTCCGGAACGTTTATTCTTTTTCCATTGTTGGTATTAATTTTTTACCCTTTGGTGAAAGGAACAGGATATGAGGATATCTGGCTCTCTCTATTTTTCCTGGCAGCTTTGCCTTCTACCGTTTCATCGTCTGTAGTTATGGTATCGATTGCAAAAGGAAATGTAACTTCAGCCATTTTCAATGCCTCTATTTCAGGATTGATTGGAATTGTGATGACTCCGCTTCTGATGAGTTTTTTTCTAACCTCTCAATCAGGTTCGGGAGATCAGGGTGAAGTGATACAACAGCTTTTGATGAAGGTGCTGTTACCGATTGTTTTAGGAATTGTATTCAATCCTGTTTTCAAAAAATGGGTGACAAAATATTCAAAGATCATTGCTGAATTTGATAAGCTTATTATTCTATTAATCGTTTATGAAAGTTTTTCAACAGCACTTATAGAAAATATTTTCAGCTCAGTTCCGGCGGTTGTATTTTTAATTCTGGCTTTCAGTGTGGTTTTTCTGTTTTTTGCCGTTTATAACACACTTAAAATTATTTCGCGAAAGATGGGGTTCAATGCTAAAGATGTCATTACAGTTACTTTTTGTGGTTCTAAAAAGTCACTCGTTCACGGAAGTCTTTTTCTGTTGGTGTTAAATATTCCTGAAGAGCAGAAAGTTTTGTTTTTACTTCCTGTAATGATTTACCATAGTTTTCAGCTGTTTTATGTAAGCTGGCTGGCAAGTAGAATTGCAGAAAGGTCTGATAATAAATATCCGGATTCTGGTAAAGAAACTAAATGATAGCAGGCTGAAGTATTTAAACCATTAAGAAAAATGAAGACTAAGAAAAATTGTTAAAAAACAAATGTAAGAGTCATGATTTATGACCCGCATAACTTCCAGCCTCCAGCTCCCATCTTCCATCTCTTAATTCGGAGTGTATTCCGGTTCTGTAGCTTCTATCTGTTCAGTCTGAGCGGATAATGGCTTATTTTTTATCTTTTCTTTGTATTCCTTCTGAAACTGTCTTACCGTTTTTCCGGTGCCGTCATGTCTCCAGCCTGGAGAGTAGAAGAGGTATTTCAGGCGGTCTTTGAAAGAAAGTCCCGGTTGTCTCAGGTCCTTTCCAATTCTTCTCCATTCATAAAACAGAACTGTGGCCGGATCTTTAGATTTCATTTTAGGGTAGATTCCATATTTTACAGGAACTTCCGGATCTTCCTTTTCAAATGTTCCGAAGATTTTGTCCCAGATAATCAGTCCCATTCCCATATTACGGTCCAGATATTTGATATTACAGGCATGATGCACACGGTGATGTGAAGGAGTCACTAAAATATATTCCAGGAAACCCATGCTTTTGATAGACTGTGTGTGAACAAAGGTTCCATAAATCTGAATGGCAGAGTAAGCTACCATAACATGCAGTGGATGGAATCCCACGAATGCTAACGGAGAAAAGAACAAATATCTGTACAGCGGCTGAAATACAGGACTTCTGAATCCTGTGGTGATGTTGAAATAATCAGAATTATGATGGGTAATATGTACCGCCCAAAACACACGGGAATGATGATCTACATAATGATGAACATAATAAGCAAAATCCTGGGCCAGAAATACAGCAATCCAGTACCATATTCCAACCTCCCAGTCAAAAATACGATGATAGTAAAAGAACATCATAACGAGCATGGAAAAGCCTTTCATAATGATATCCAGGCTATAATTTAAAAGTGCTAAAAGCACATTGGTAGCCACGTCTTTTGTCTCATAAAGCTTTTCTTTGTTGAAATGACTATATGCCATCTCTATAAAAATGATACCTGCGAACATAGGAATGGCCCAGGGATAAACAATATCCGGTCCGTCACTCTCAAACATGTTACTAAAATCAAACATTTTTTCTGTAAATCTAAAAATAAAACCGTTAAAAAATGCTTATTTTAAATTAAATATTCTTTTTATATGGTAATTTAATAATAATTTAATAAAAGTATAAGCGGGGTTGTGAAATATTGTTGTATTCTTTACAAAAAATGTTACCAATAAGGGTATGTTTCTGTATTGAATTTTATCAATCCGGTGCATCTCTGTAAGATTGATGAATAAAAGGGAATTCTATTTATCATTTTGTAATAACTCTAAAGTTTTTTTCGTAATTTGCTCCTAAGTTGTTCATACTTAAATTGTTGTGTGATTGAATATAACTTGCTGATTTTTAGTGTAGTGAGCGGTATTTTAAATGACATTTCATAGTGCACAACTGATGATTAAATGAAAGACTACAACTAAGTTATGAGAAAAATATATATGTTTTTTGCCCTTTCCGCTGCTTCAATAGCTTTTTCCCAGTCAGCAGTGTTGGAAAAAGTAGAGCCGGCTTTCTGGTGGAAGGGAATGAAAAATCCTGAATTGCAAATCCTTGTTTATGGAAAAGGAATTGCCAACAATGAAATTTCACTTTCGGATGGGGTGCAGATTAAAAATATTCAAAAGGTAGATAACCCTAACTATGTTTTTATTACGGTCAATACCAATGAGATCAGCGTTCCGAAGTTTAGCATCAATATTAGAAAAGATAAAAAGAATTTGGGTTCTTATACTTATGAACTGAAGCCGAGGAAGTCAGGCTCTGCAGACCGGGAATCCTACACTTCAAAGGATGTAATGTACCTGATTATGCCGGATCGTTTTGCCAATGGAGATGAAAAAAATGATTCTGTTCCGGGATTGACCGAAAAAGCAGATCGCAGTTTACCCAACGGAAGACATGGCGGAGACCTTCAGGGAATCATTAATAATCTTGATTACATACAAAACCTTGGTGCAACAGCAGTTTGGTTAACCCCTGTGAATGAAGACAATGAAAAAGTATATTCTTACCACGGATATGCACAAACCGATCTTTATAAAATTGATGCCCGTTACGGAACCAATGAAGATTACAAAAAACTTTCCCAGGAATTAAATAAAAGAAACATGAAGCTGGTCATGGATTATGTTACCAACCATTGGGGTGTTTCTCATTGGATGATTAAGGATCTTCCTACAAAAGATTGGATTCACTGGTTCAAAGAAGGAGAAGAAGGCTTCAAAAGATCTAATTATAAAACATCTACACAGTTTGACCCCAATGCTTCGGATATTGATAAAAAATATGCGCTGGATGGGTGGTTTGATAAGACTATGCCGGATCTCAACCAGAAAAATCCTTTGGTTTTAAAATATTTAACCCAAAATGCCATCTGGTGGATTGAATATGCTGAGTTAGGTGGCTTTCGTGTAGACACTTATCCTTACAATGATAAAGAAGCCATGGCAAAGTGGGCTAAAGCTATTACTGATGAATATCCAAAATTCAATATTGTAGGAGAGTCTTGGCTGTATACTGCAGGACAAATTTCAGCATGGCAGAAAAATTCCAAAACAGGAGAAGCAGCCGGATATAACTCGAATCTACCCTCTGTAATGGATTTCATGCTCTTTGGAGATATGCCGAAAGCTTTTAAAGAAAAAGAAGGTTGGAATACAGGGATGATCAAGCTTTATGACTCTTTCAGCAGTGATTTCCTTTATCCTGATATCAATAATGTAATGGTTTTCTTTGAAAATCATGATACCGAAAGATGGAATGAAATCTTCAATGCAGACCCGAATGTTTACAAAATGGGGTTGGCCCTGATCTCAACAGTCCGTGGAATACCTCAGATCTATTATGGTTCAGAAGTAGGAATGCGTGGAAATAAGGAAAAAGGAGGTGATGCTGATATCCGGAGAGACTTTCCGGGAGGCTGGAAATCTGATAAACAAAATGCTTTTAACCCAACAACACAAACCTCTGAACAAAAGGAATTCTATCAGTTCACTCAGAAATTATTAAACTGGAGAAAAGGGAAGGATGTAATTCATACCGGAAAAACGAAGAATTTTGTTCCGAAAGATGGCGTGTTTACCTATTTCAGATATAATGATAAAGAAAGTGTAATGGTAGTTATCAACAATAATATAAAAGATCAGACGTTAGACCTGAAATACTTTGAAGAATCACTGAAAGGATTTTCCAAAGGGAAAGAGGTGATTTCAGGAAAGTCATTTTCTTTACAGAACACTTTGACAGTTCCTGCAAAAACCCCATTGATTATTGAACTTGAAAAATAAATAATACCTATGAAAAAATTAATAGCTGTTCATACACTTATCCTGTTTTTATTTGGATTTACAGTGCTTTCAGCGCAATCAAACAAAACATTTGAAAAAGAAAAAGCAGAGATCAGCACCATGCTTGATGCTTTCAATGTAGCAGCTGCCAAAGCAGATTATACAGGGTACTTCAATTTTTTTGCCGATGAATCCACCTTTATTGGAACCGATGCTACTGAAGTCTGGAATAAAAAAGAATTCATGGTGTGGGCTAAACCTCATTTTGATAAAAAAAGAACCTGGAATTTTACAGCATTGAAAAGAAATATCTATTTCAGCAAAGACGGAAAGTTTGCCTGGTTTGATGAATTATTAGACACTCAAATGAAAATCTGCCGTGGTTCAGGAGTGGTGGAAAAGATAAATGGACAATGGAAAGTAAAACAATACGTCCTTTCTATGACGGTTCCTAACGATGTTGTAGATAAAGTAGTAGCTGAGAAAACAGCTCTTGAAGACGTTTTGATTAAAGAATTAAAAACAAAATAAGCATAAAGAGAACTATGGCTGGAAAAATGAAACCGGAACTTTCACTTGCTCAGATTATCAATATGAGTATGGGGTTCTTAGGAATCCAAATGGCATTCGGATTACAGAATGGAAATGCAAGCCGTATCCTTGCCAATTTAGGAGCAGATGTTCACGAACTGTCATGGTTCTGGCTTGTAGCTCCGATCACCGGACTGATCGTTCAGCCAATTATCGGGCACATGGGAGATAACACCTGGAGTCCGCTGGGAAGAAGAAAACCTTATTTCCTGATTGGTGCTGTCCTGTGTGCTATAGGATTAGTACTGTTGCCTAATGCCGCTTCTGTAACTCAGATGTTTGCCGCTAACGCTCTTTTATTAGCCGTAATTTTCCTGGCGATGATGGATGCTTCTGTGAATGTTGCGATGGAACCTTTCAGAGCTTTGGTAGGAGATATGCTTCCAAAACATCAGGGAACCATTGGGTTTTCAGTACAAACGATCCTGATCGGATTTGGAGCCGTTTTGGGTTCTTATTTGCCGGATTGGTTAACGAAGCTTGGGGTTTCCAACGTAGCGCCTAAAGGCTTTGTTGCAGATAATGTGATTTATTCCTTTTATATAGGAGCAATATTGTTGATTATCTCTATTCTGTATACCATTGTCACCACCAAAGAATATTCTCCGGAAGAATTTGCAGCCTTTGAGGATGGAAAAGAAATAGAACATGAAAAATCTAAATTTTCCGACATCTTTAAAGACTTTGCAGCTATTCCGGCCCAGATGAAAAAGCTGGGGATTGTTCAGTTTTTCTCATGGTTTGCCCTATTTACCATGTGGGTGTTTACCACGAGTGCTTTGGCCACCCATCATTTAGGACTTTCCCCGGAAGATACGCATTCAAAAGCATTCAATGATGCTGGAGATTTAACCGGTAAACTTTTTGGGATGTATAATCTTTGGGCTATTCCATTTGCCTTTTTATTAACACCTATTGCCAAATGGATCGGTAAAAAACAAACCCATGCTTTAGCCTTATTATGTGGCGGTTTAGGCTTGATCTCCATGTATTTTATAAAAGATGTAGACAACCTGTGGATTTCAATGATCGGATTAGGATTTGCCTGGGCCAGTATTCTGGCAATGCCTTATGCCATGCTGATTGAAGTTATCCCACAAAGGAAAATGGGTGTTTATATGGGAATATTTAATTTCTTTATTGTAATCCCTCAAATCATTAATGGTTTGTTTGGAGGGCCTATCGTAAGTGGTGTTTTTGGTAAACAGGCCATGGACTATGTTGTAGTAGGAGGTATTTGTATGTTAATCGGTGCATTGGTAACAATGATCTTCGTTAAATCTGAAGACGAAACCCCTAAAGAAATTGAAGAGGAGATCAAACAGGTTCATTTTTAGCCTGAAGAAAGGTATCTATAAAATAAAATAATAAAATTGAAATTCAATAGAAGCGGGCTTTAGCCCGCCTTCTTGTTTGGAATCTCCTCATTTGGCTTTAGCCAAAACTTATATGTTTCGGTTTTTTATATAGTAGATTCAACAATTTTACAGATGACACAGATCCTTTAAAAAATATAAACATCATTTCCATACGAATGTAAAAAATCTGCGGAATCTGTGTGATCTGCGGGAAATTACATACCTCCTATAGATTTATCAGCAGTTGTTCTTTCTTATCCTATATCAACTTTTTTTCACTACTACATCCCGTACATTTGTACCATAAATAATCACAGAAATGAAAACAGTATATCATAAAGCAGATTCAAGAGGCCACGCCAATCATGGTTGGTTAAACTCTTACCATACTTTCAGTTTTGCCAACTACCAGAACAGGGACAGAACAAACTTTGGAGTATTAAGAGTTTTGAATGACGATACCGTTTCTCAGGGAATGGGATTCGGGACACACCCACACAGGGATATGGAGATTATTTCTATTCCTTTGGAAGGAGATCTGGAACACAAAGATTCAATGGGAACCACTGCGGTGATCAGGAAAGGAGAAATTCAGGTGATGAGTGCCGGAACCGGAGTACAGCACAGTGAATACAACAAAAATAAAGATGAAGAAGTAAAATTCTTACAGATCTGGGTTTTCCCAAGAGAATTAGGAGTTGAACCAAGATACGATCAGAAAAGCATCAAAGAAGGAGAAAAGATCAACGGATTCCAGCAGATTTTATCACCCAATAAAAATGATGACGGAGTATGGATTCATCAGGATGCATGGTTTAATATAGCTAACTTTAAAAAAGGTAATGGCAAAAACTATATGTTGAATAAAAAAGGCAACGGAGTGTATGCATTTGTTTTAAAAGGAAGCGCAAAAGTAGGAGACCGCATTTTGAATGAAAGAGACGGATTGGGAATCTGGGATACACAAAGCTTTAATATTGAAGCTGTGGAAGACACAGAGGTATTATTGATGGAAGTCCCAATGGAGTTACCTTCTTATCTTAAATAAAAAACTAAATTTGTATCCTCAAAATAAAATTAAAATAGGATCATACAACAAGGAGGTCCTTTAATTCATAACATAAAAATTTAATACAGAATATGAAAATCTTAGCAATAGCAGGAAGCAATTCAGAAGTTTCAATGAACAAGCAGTTGGTAGCTTATGCTGCAACATTATTTGATAAAGCAGAGGTAGAAGTGATTGATTTGAATCCTTTCGAAATGCCAATCTACAAGCATGAAAGAGAATTAGCAGGCGGAGTTCCTCAGGAAGCTCATGATTTTGCTGCTAAAATTGATGGGGCAGACTTATTATTGGTTTCTTTAGGAGAGCACAACGGAACGTATTCTACAGCATTCAAAAATGTGTTCGACTGGGTTTCAAGAATCAAAGACAGAACGGTATGGAATGAAGTGCCAATGCTATTGATGTCAACATCACCTGGAGGAAGAGGTGGAGCAGGTGTTTTGGAAGCAGCATCTAAGCGTTTCCCTTTCCACGGAGGAAATGTGGTAGAAACTTTCTCACTTCCTTTCTTTAATGATAACTTTGATAAGGCTGAACAAAAAATTTCTAACGCTGAGAAAGACAGTGAATTAAAGGAAAAAGTAAAGAAGATTGCAGCCATTGAAACCATCCTTGAAAAATAGAATTTGAATATTCATTTAAAATTACTATTTTTGCAAAAAGAAAAAGAGATGAAAATTCAGACCTCCTATAAACAATGTTTTTCTCATAAAGGGAAAATTGTGGGCTCTGAAATTCTGAGATAAAATAACGGCCGATAATCTGAAAAGATTGTCGGCTTTTTTGTTTTCTAAATCGAATATAAAAAAGTAAATTGAAATATTAAAAGATAAGAGACGTAAGACATCGGATGTGAGACAATCAGTCATCTGAAATCTGAAATCTAACATCTAAAAATCTAAGCAGACATGAGCAACACTTACAAATCAGCAGGAGTAGACAAAGAAGAAGGATACAAAACGGTTGACAAGATTAAAAAAGCAGTTGGCGAAACCCATAATTCCAATGTATTGAACCATTTGGGAAGTTTTGGGGCTTTCTACGAGATCGGAGGATACAAAAATCCGGTCCTTGTTTCAGGAACAGATGGAGTAGGAACAAAGCTGAAAGTAGCTTTGGATACCAAAAAATACGACTCAATTGGAGTAGACTGTTTCGCAATGTGTGCCAACGATATTCTTTGCCATGGTGCTAAACCTTTATTCTTCTTAGATTATTTAGCTTGTGGAAAGCTTGACTCTGAGATTGCTGCTGAAATTGTTTTAGGAATGGTAGAAGCTTGTAAAGATAACAACTGTGCATTAATAGGTGGGGAAACTGCTGAAATGCCGGGAATGTATCAGCCTGGAGACTATGATGTTGCCGGATTCTGTGTAGGAATCGTGGAAAAAGACCAGATCATAGACGGATCTAACATCAAGGCGGGTAACAAAATTATTGCATTACCAAGCTCAGGATTCCATTCTAACGGATTCTCTTTAGTAAGAAAAGTATTCCCGAACTTTGAAGAAGAGTTTGAAGGAAAACCATTATATGAAACCCTTTTAGTTCCGACAAGATTATACTTTAAAGATATTCACAGAGTATTGGAAGAAGTAAAAGTAGAAGGAATTGCTCACATTACAGGAGGCGGTCTTTATGAAAACGTACCAAGAATCATCCCTGAAGGACTTTGTGCTTCTATCGACGGTTCTAAAATCAGAATTCCAAGCATAATGCTTGAGCTGGAGAAGAGAGGTGGAGTTACAAGAGAAGAAATGCACGGAACATTCAATATGGGTGTAGGGATGGTAATCGTTGTAGATGCAGATCATGCTGAGAAAGTATTACACCTTTTAGATGATGCTTACGAAATCGGAGAAATCACGGAAGGAGCAGAGAAAATCAATTTATCATTATAAATAATATAACAATCTGGCAACGTACCAATGTACAGTGTATCCATTGTTACATTGCTAGACTGATACATTGTTACATTTATAAATGAAAAAGTCCATCAGTTACTTGATCTTTGGCATAATACTTCTCGGCGTCGGATATTGGGGATTTTATAGCTGGAAACATAAAACATCTTTAGGAGACCTCATTATCATCGAAGCTACATTCATGCAATATGCCTGCGGAGATGAAAATGATGATGCAAAAGTTAAAAAAGTAGATGATCCACGATATCAACTTTTAATAGGAAGAGATATCAATCCTGAAACAAAAAATGGTCTTGATCCCTTCGATTTTAAAGATTATTTTTATGATAACCGTACTGATCAGTACTATATGACCTATAGATTGAAAGGTCGTTTGGAAATCAATTCAAAATCAGGATGTGATGATTTTACTCCAAGGTTTTATGTAGAGGAAATAGAAAGACTGGATGGAACACATCGGATAATAATAAAATAAAGAAAGCCTTGTTAAGGTTTTAAGTCTTGAAAGACTACCAAATAAATATGAAGAATATTGTAGTGCTTGTATCCGGTTCAGGAACCAATCTGCAGAGAATCATTGATACCATTGAAGCTGGAGAAATCCAGAATGCAAAAGTGGCTTTAGTGGTGGCAGACAGAGAATGTTTCGGATTGGAAAGAGCAAAGAATCATAATATAGAAAACATACTGATTCCAAGAGGAAAGAACTTCAGCAGCGAATTGGCTAAAGTAATCCCACAAAATACAGACCTTATTGTATTGGCAGGATTCCTATCCATTTTAAAACCTGAATTCTGCGAAAACTGGAACGGTAAAATAATCAATATTCATCCGGCATTGCTTCCGAAATTCGGTGGAAAAGGAATGTGGGGAATGAACGTTCACAATGCTGTTATTGAAGCAAAAGAAACAGAGAGTGGGGCAACAGTACATTTTGTAACACCGGGTATTGATGAAGGAGAAGCTATACTTCAGAAATCTTTTGAAGTAACAGCAGAGGATACTCCTGAAACATTAGCTCAGAAAGTTCACCAGATTGAATATGAAATATTTCCTTTAGCGATCAATAAAGTTCTGGGAAATTAATAAATATAACAATGTATCAGTGTAACAGTTTACCAATGTTGAGGGTATTGTTACATTGCTAAATTGATACATTGTTACATTGA
>NZ_MAYF01000325.1 GCF_001684955.1 Chryseobacterium contaminans
GAAAGATAATGGGATATTCATTAAGTTCAAATATGAACACTGAAAATGTTGCAAAAGCTTTAAAAATGGCAATAAAAAATAGAAGTTCAAGTGATCCATTAATCCATCATTCAGACAGAGGTTTGCAATATTGCTCTGGTTACTACCAGAAAATACTGAATAAGAATGAAATCAAACCGTCAATGACTGATGGTTATGATTGCTATCAAAATGCACTGGCAGAAAGGATTAATGGAATATTGAAACAAGAATTCCTTTTTTATAGAACAAAGAATATGAAAGATCTAAGCTCATTAGTAAAAGAAAGTATTTATCTTTATAATACTAAAAGACCACATTTAAGCCTTAATATGCAAACTCCAGATAAAGTGCATAAAAAATCCGAAGAAATAAAACATCTCTCCGGATCAAATATTGTTTAATTTATGTCAACCTATTTTAGGACGACTCAGTATATCTGTTTTCTATTAAAAAGGTGTATATCCTACACCTTCAGCCTATTAAGGGAAAAGAAAGATTATAATACAGAAACACTAATTTTTTCACTGTTTCCACTGATTGATTTCAGCTGTCCATATCTGTTTTTATCAATGAATTTATCATTTGAATAATCCAGTCTTACCGGACCAAATTTTGTAAGTTTCTGAAACTTGCTTTCATCAATAATATCTTTTGTTCCATAATCAATGGAAATATCCCCTATCGTTTTTAATTTTCCTAATCTGCTGTTATCAATAACATCATTTGACCAGTAATCTACGTTAAGGTTTCCTATTTTCTTTACCTTGCCTGCTTTTTCCCTGGTAAAGGCAGAATCTTCCCAATAGTCTACAGAAATATTCCCAATACTTTTCAGTTTACCTGCTTTTTCACTTGTAAATGCGGAATCATCCCAATAGTCTATTTTTACATTTCCTATGCTTTTAAGCTTACCATATTTAGCTTTATCAAAGACCTGATTATCATAATATTCAAGCTTACCATTGAGATCAGGTGCATTAAAATCAGAAATTGATCCGTCAGCATTCAGAGTAATTACAAAACCGTCTACCGTCAGTTTTACTGTTTCCAAATCATATGTTCTTGAGGAAACTGTAGCACGAACCTGTGCATTGATGACCAAACTGCCCAATAAAAAGGCAAGCAGAAGTAAATTTTTAAATTTCATATTATTAAAGATTGATTTACCAAATTTGTTCAATATCCTGAGTGATATTGTTGATGGTAAATGTCTCTCCCATTTTCTTGCCAAACATTGCTTTTACTAAAGGCGATTCGGCAGACACCGTCATAATCTTCTGGTTTTCAAAAAGAATTTCTCCCATAGAAGCAGAAACATAGAATACTCCTTTATTGGTTTTCACCAAAGCTCCGTTCTGAACTTTCTCTGATGAATCCGCTGTTATTTTTTGCAAAACACCCTGTTGGTTCAATACTTCATTAAGCTGCCTCTGTAAATTATTGATTTCCTGCTGAAGCATTTCTCTTCCGGTTTCGTACTTATCTCCCATTGAGCTTTTCGTATCATTATTGGAAGCACGGGTTTCCGCGATCAGATTTTCAAAATACTGGATTTTATCTGTTATTTTGGCTTTAATGATGTTTATTATTTCCTGTTTGTTCATTGTAGTTTTGGAATAGTTTTATGGTGGATGGGGGAAGCCACCCTGCCAAAATTTAAGATTTTGACACCCCTCCAGAGGAGGGGAATTTAATGCTATCTAAGAAATAACGGTTGAGGGTTATAGTCTCAGCCAGAACTTCAATAGAGCTAGATTTTATTTTTCAAATACAGCATAGTCTGAAACCTTGAAATTGAAATCTTTGTTTTCATCGAAGTTTCTTTTTGTTTTTTCAAAAACATTTCTGAAAGTTCCGGATAGATTTCCGTCTTCAATAGTAAAGTTCACAGGTTCTTTGGACATATTTAAAACAACCAGCACTTCGTCTTTTCCATTTTTTCTTACATAAGCAAGGATCTTGTCATTCGCTGTTGTATTTAGCAAATAAGTGGTTACATTCGGGTCACCGCCTCTTAAAGCAGGATTGAAAGATTTCAGATCCAGTAATGTTTTATAGAAATCGGCAACCTGATAGGTTTTGGTCCATTTAATCGGGTCTTTCTCAAAAAATTCAAGCCTCTTCATATTTGGAAGCTCCTGACCTGAATACAATAACGGAACCCCATTCCATGTAGCTGAAAATACAGCCATAGGCTTTGCAATGACTGCATATTTTTCATATTCTGTACCGTTCCATGAATTTTCATCATGATTAGCAGTAAACCAGGCTCTCATCGACTGGTCTCCGATATTGGAATACTGAACCAATAAATCCTTCAGCTCCTGAAGCGGCTCGTTCTTTTTGTAATAATCTGCGGATTTATGCATCCATTTCCAGGAATAACTGGCATCGAAAACTTTTCCATACTCCGGACTTTCCAATTCATCAAATTCTCCTAGCCAGAAAAGTGGCTTTACTTTCTCCACTTCCGGACGTGCCTGTTCCCAGAAATCTACTTCTACCCATGAAGCCAGGTCACATCTGAAACCATCAATGTCAGTTTCCGTCACCCAGAATTTCATAGCATCAATCATAGCCTGACGCATTTCCTGATTTTTATAATCCAGCTCGATAATATCATCCATTCCGGAAGCGATATGAAATTTTCCGTCAGGATCTTTCAGGTAAAATTCAGGATGTGTTTTGGTCCAGACATGATCCCAACCTGTGTGATTGGCCACCCAGTCGATGATCACTTTAAACCCAAGTCTATGGGCTTCATTCACCATTGCTTTAAAATCTTCCATAGTCCCGAATTCCGGGTTAATTGAAGTATAATCTGCGGCTGCATAAGGGCTTCCGAGACTTCCTTTTTTATTTTGCTGGGCAATTGGAGTAATGGGCATAAACCAAAGGGTTTTCACTCCCATGGCTTTCAGGCGCGGCATTTCTTTGGCAAATGCTTTAAAAGTCCCTTCCTGAGTATATTGTCTGATATTTACTTCGTAGATATTAGTGTTGTGTTTCCATTCTTTTGGCAGTTCTGTCATCCTCTTTGTATTTTTTTGAGTGGTACAGGAAACAATTCCCAGACCAATTACGGCTAATAAAATTAATTTCTTCATTAATCTATTTTTAACAAAAATAAGGATTGTTTTTCAGGGAAAGGGGGTGAAATGGAAAATTACAGGTGCTATTTTTGAAATAATACAAATCATAAAAACTTTGTGAATAATGGATTAAAGTGATTTGAAGAAGTAGAAAACGAGTTATTTTAATTTGACGCAAAGTTTTTAATAGCTTTCTGTTCTATTTTTAGGGAGCAAAGGGTGGAATCAATTTCATTGATTCTTTCTAAGCTGATGTGTAACTGTGTATCTTGATATGGCTAGTTTCATTCAAGCTGTTTGAGTTTTCAATAAAAAAGCCCCGGACTAAAAATCCGGGGCTCTAATTTTTTATATCTACATCTTATCTTTCGTCATCGTTGTCATCTTCATCATCAAAGACGTCATCGTTGTAGTCTTCTTCTTCCTCGTCATCGAAACTGTCGTCTTCATCTACAAAATTTCCTCCTGCAACGAAATCATCATCAAAACCGAACTCATCATCTACCAACGGCAATGCTGATTTCTTCTTCCCTCCTGAATTTCCGTTTTTGCTGGGAGCCTTCAATGGAACATTTCCAAATCGGTATACTGTGATCGGGTAGTTTACTCCTTTTGTTTCCTCAATCACTTCTACAAGCTCACAGAAGAATTCCCAAAGATCAAGAAGCCCGTACTGGAACTGTGCTTTGTCACCTACATTTTCAAAAGCCTCATCAATGTAAACATCTGACATGATCTCGCCATCACCATCATCACTCATATCTTCCAATGGGACACTTTTTACGATCGTTCCGTCATCTTCCAACAGATTAAAAGTAGAAAGCTCATCTCCCTGCAGACTGAATGCACTTTTAATTCCTAAATGTAAGTTCCATAACGTTTGTTTTCCCTTAACTTCAACATCACGGAAAATATCCTCTTTCGCATCTAATATTACGCGGATTTTGTAAACCATATCAGTTTCTTAAATTACTTTTTTGCCTTTATAATTATGATAAATCTCTGGTGCAAATATATAATAAATGACATGTGACAAAAAAATATTTCAGGATTTTTTAAAATATTTTTTTTTCTTACATTTTGCCGGAATTATTTACTTTTTTCGAGCATAAAACTGAATTTCGTTCCTTCAAGATAAACGCTTTCTACGGTAATGTTTTCGTTATGAGCCTCAAGGATATGCTTTACAATGGCAAGTCCTAATCCAGAACCGCCTTCCCTTCTGCTTCTGCTGGTTTCCACACGGTAAAAACGTTCGAAGATTCTTGGAAGGATTTCAGATTTGATTCCCATTCCATTGTCAATAACTTCAATCAATACTTTATTTTTTAAAATACTGGTTTTAACAATCACTTTTGCTTCCTGTCTGTTGGCATAGTGAATGGCATTGGAAATAAGATTGATAAAGACCTGGGAAATCTTTTGTTTATCGGCTTCTACAAAAATCTGTGGATGTAAGGTCTGGATCTGTAATGTGGTATTATGTTTTTCAGCTTCAAATTCAAGAAGATCAAAAATTTCCTTGATCAGAAGATTGACATCAAATCTGGAAACGGTAAGGTTAATCTCTCCGGCTTCAAGCCTGTTGATCATATCAAGATCTGTAACGATGGCAATAAGCCTTTCTACAGATTTATCAATTCGCTCTAGATATTTATCCCGAATGGTAAGATTATCTACTCCTCCATCTCTTAAAGTCTCAACGTAGCCTTGTATAGAAAATAATGGTGTTTTAAGCTCATGGGAAACGTTACCAATATATTCTTTACGATAGCTTTCCATTTCCTTCATCATATCAATTTCGGTAGCTCTCTGCTGATTAAGGTCTGAAAATCTTTCTCCGAGTTCTTTGATGGTTATATTTTCATCGTTATCATGAACCATTTCCTGAGGAAGAATCCCGGAAAGTCCCTTCACCTGCTTTCTTCCATAGTAATTGAAAAGGAGTTCCAATACAACACAGTTGATAATGAAGATAAGGACAATACAGATTAAAAGACCCGTCTTAAATAAAGGGGTCTCATAATAAATATCTTTAAGTGAATCGAAAACGACCACTAAAAACAGCATCACCAATGTCAACAGACAGGAGGCGACAAGCGTAAGTCTGTAAAATTTCAATTTTACAACGTTTTAAAATTGTACGTAAAGTAAGGTTTTTAAGGGTTAAACAATAAGTTTATACCCAATTCCTTTTAAGGTCTGAATTGTATTAATTCCTAACTTTTCTCTTAATCTTCTGATGTGAACGTCAATAGTTCTTTCTCCTACAATAACGTCATTACCCCAGACTTTTTCAAGAATTTCTTCTCTTTTGAATACTTTTTCAGTATTGGAAGCCAGAAGATAAAGTAAGTCAAATTCTTTTTTAGGAAGGAGAAACTGCTGTCCGCTTTTGGAAACTCTGAAGTTATCTTTATCTATAACAAGGTCACCAATTTCGATTAATTTAGCATTATCAGAAACCTGAGAGGTTAGTTGTAGTAATGCATTTACTTTAGAGATCAGGATTTTCGGTTTAATAAGCTTTACCACATAGTCGTTGGCTCCTGCCTGGAATCCTGCAAGCTGGGAGAATTCTTCGCTTCTTGCAGAAAGAAAAACAATCAATGTCTTTTGAAGTTCTTTTACTTTACGAAGTTCCTGACAGGTTTCAATACCATCTTTTTCAGGCATCATTACATCCAGCAGAATAAGATCCGGAATAATTTCCTTTGCTTTTTCTATTCCTTCATTACCGTTGGTAGCGGTATAGATATCATATCCTTCCTTTTCCAGGTTATAAGACAGAATCTCTAAAATGTCCAGTTCGTCGTCTATTAAGAGTATTTTCTTTTGACTCATTTCAAATTTTTACTGTTTCAAAGTTAATCATTTTTGAATGATAGATTAACAAATTAGTTATCGTTCATATAAAGTTAACAATAATACCTTTTTATTAATGTTTAGTTAAAAAAAAATTAAATTTTACTAAACCATTTACCCCATCAATCTTTTATTCCTTTGCACCGAAAGAAATCTAGTAATAAAGACAAGTAAAGAGAATGAAAATTAATAAACTTAGCATTGCAGTCTTATTTTTATCCGGATCTGTATTCTACGCGCAGGAAACGAAGCAGGATACATTAGCGAAGGAGAAAAAAATTGAAGGCGTAGTAATCCAAGGAAGCAGCAACAAAAAAACGGAAACTGCAGTATTAGGAGAACAGAAGAAAGCGATTATTCAGAAACAGGCTGTAAGTGCTGAAGAGATTTCCAGAAAAGGGATCTCCAATGTAGAGCAAGGGCTTACGAAGGTAACGGGGATCACTACGGTAGAAGGAAGAGGTCTTTTCGTAAGGGGTCTTGAAGAGCGATACAACTATTTATTAATTAACGGTCTTGGTTCACCATCCAACAACCCTTTCCAGAAAATTATTGCATTAAAGCAGTTTCCAACGGATGTTGTAGGTAAACTGAACATCTACAAGACTTTCAACTCCAACCTTTACGGAGATTTTGCTGGAGCAACTTTTGATATTGAAACGCTTACCATTGATAAGCCATTCACAAAGGTAGAATTCAGTGTAGGAGTAAATACTTTGAGTACTTTCAGAGATAACTTTAAAGTGGCTGAGGGTGCTGATGGGATGACTGGATATCTTGGGTTGAATTCCAGAGATAGAAGACTTCCAAATGAGATTAGAAATGCAAGACCTAATAACTATAGATTCACAGCTAATGAATCAATAAATTCTTTTAAAGATTCATGGAATGTAGATAATGTAAAAGCAATGCCTAATACAAGCATTGGGTTTACAACTGTACAGAAAATTAAAGCTGGTGAAACAGGGAATTTAGGAGTTTTGTTTTCCTTAAATCAAGGTACCAAGTTTAGTTACAAAGAAGGAGATAATAATCAATATAGAGCATTGGAGACTTCTATTGTTAACATGAACTTCCTTACCCGAAAGCAATATAACTATGAAACAGAGTCTTCAGTTTTGTTAGGGCTAGCTTATAAAAATAAAAGTACAAATGTTAATTTAAATGCTATTTACCTACAAAACACCAATAATATCATTGAAGATAATTTTGGGTATAAGGATCAGCAGGTTCAAAATAAAGATACTGGTTTCTTCAGAACCAATCAATTAGATATTTCAAGGTTTTTAGACTTACAACTTACTGCATCTCAAAAAATCACAGACAGACATCAACTGAAAGGTGGTATTAGCTATGTAATCAATAATTACAGTCAACCAGATCGTAAAATTTTAGATGGAAACAGGGCCGACAATAATGGTAAAATGCTTCCTGATGGACAGGTATTGATGAGTTATGGTGGTAACAACCTTATCAGACAATACCTTGATGTAAACTCAAGGTTCTATGGTTCTGCATATGCCGAATACCAATTGTTTTTGGGTGAAAAAGGAGACAGAAAAGATTATCCAATACAAATTACGGCAGGATATAATGGATTTACAGATTTTAGAAAAACCTCTTACCGATTTATTTTTGGTCGCCGTGCACATGATTTCAATCCAAGTTTTGTAACCAATATAGATAAACCACAAGACTTATTTGATACCTCTATAAGAAAAGGAGATTTATTTTATCAGGAAGGATCTGATATTTCACAATTCTTTAATAGTTTCTATCAGATTATTAATGCTGGTTATGCCAATGTTAATTTAAAGCCAAATGATTCTTGGGATATCTTATTAGGAGCACGATATGAGCATGATATGACTCTTATCCGTTATTCTGAGCAAAGTGCTAAATATAAAACGAATGTAGAAAAAGTCAAAGATTTTATTTTACCTTCACTTTCCATCAAAAAGGCAATTGATACTAAAAACAATGTAAGATTTTCATTTAGTAAAACCGTTACAAGGCCAATACTTATTGAAACGATGCCTATTAAATACATCAGCCCGGATAACGTAAATATTGTAGGTAATGAAAATATACAAAATAGTGAAAACTATAATTTTGATTTAAAATGGGAATATTTTCCTACCAACAAAGAAATGTTTGCAGTAAATCTTTTTGCCAAACATATTAAAAATGCTATTGAACGTTCATTAGTAGCGTCAGGAGATGCTACAGGATCTACAATAACATTCTTCAATGCTAAGAAAGCAGACATATATGGAATAGAGCTTGAAGGGATTTTCAGCTTGGGCAGAATTTCTGAAGCTTTAAATAAATTTACTTTAGGAGCTAATGCTACTTTCATGTATTCTAACGTAGAAAGAAGTCAGGAACAACTTAAGATGGAAGAACCTACATGGTTTCAAACCACAGGAGAAAAATTACGTAAAAGAGGGTTACAGGGAGCTGCCCCGTACACCATCAATGCTGATTTAAAGTATGAATTTAAAAATCGTAATAATCTTTCACAAACATTCTCTTTAGTATATAATGTTTCAGGAAGTAAAATTTATGCAACAGGAGGAGCCGGTACAGATAACTATTATGAAAAACCTTTCCATCAGTTAGATTTTGTTTATCAAAACCAATTGACAAAGAATTGGAATTTGAAATTAGGTGTTCAAAACATTCTTAATAACAAATACAGAATTCTACTTGGTGATAAAAACTATGTACCACTTCAATTGGAAGAAGGCAACAATACACTTATCAACTATTACAGAGGAGTTACATTTAATCTTACAGTAGGTTATACATTCTAAAAAATCAAATTTAATAAAGTAAAAAAAGTATAAAATGAAAAGAAGAGTATTATCATTATTATCATTAACAGCAGTTTTAACATTATCTCTAAACTCATGTACCATAGAGGTAAATGATGGTCTTGGTGAAACAGTTGTTACTCCTGGTGTAACCGATTTAGAGGGGATCATCAGTAAAGATACCGTATTCAAAAAAGGAAATTATAAATTAAAAGGTGTTGTAAAAGTTATGAACGGAGCAACACTTACTATTGAAGCCGGAGCTACTTTCACTGTAGACAGTTCTGTTACGAGTGGATTAGTCGTTCTTCAGGATGGTAAAATCAATGCTGTAGGTACAGCTGCTGAACCAATTGTATTTACAACAGCAACAAAAATGCCTGGTGACTGGGGGGGTATTACATTGTATGGAAATGCACCTATTAAAGCTGTAAACGGAAACACTTCGGCTTTATCTGAAGATGGTAACAACGTTAAATATGGAGGAAGTGATGCCGCATCTAATTCTGGAGTAATGAAGTTTGTACGTGTAGAATATGCCGGTAAAAAAATTGGAGATGGTACTTCTGAAACCAATTCTATGACATTCTATGCAGTAGGAACTGGAACTGTATTAGAGAACCTTGTTACTTACAAAGGAACTGATGACGGATATGAATTCTTTGGAGGTACCGTAAGTGCAAAAAATCTTGTTTCTTATGGTAACTATGACGATGCTTTTGACTGGCAGGATGCATGGAGCGGTCAGGATAACACCAACTGGTATGCATTCCAAACAGGAACGGGTAACTTCGGAATGGAAATTGAATCTTCAGGTAACGTAGATAATACAGCTCCCAAAATTTCTAACATCACTTTAATCAGAGATGCTAATACCAATCCTGAAACTCCGAACTCTCCTGAAATTTCTGCTATCCAATTTAAAAAACAAGGTACTGGTATTTTCTCTAATGTATATATCAGCGGATATAAAAATATTGGTTCACAAAAAGCTTATGCTGTTCTTATCCAAGAATTAGCTACAGAAACAAGCCAGGTAAATACCGGAAAAATAAAAGTAGAACCTCTTACTTATGTAAACTCTGATAACTTAGGAGTCTGGGGATATGCCTACACTCCAGCAAGTGCAAAAACATTCACGAATGCAACTGTTTCAAAAGTATCTCTGGTACCGGGAGCATGGGCTACCGTAGACGGAGTAAACCTTTTAGCAGCTTTACAATAACTAGTTTCTTCATTTCAAACAAAAAAACCATCAGAAATTCTGATGGTTTTTTGTTATACAAAAACAACCACCGGAAAACTCCGGTGGCTGATTCACAAAAAACAAGTGTATAAAAAATATATATACATTCAATTTAATTTCTCCAGAACAGATTCCCGTTATGCATCAGGGCTTGTATTTTAGACATTCTGGAAACGGCTTCTGCTGAACATGAAGCATCTGCTAAAACCACAGCAGCTTCATCACCCGCTTTTGGCCATTGTTGATTTCCTTTATCATCCAAAGGAAGAATATTTTGAGTTGCAAACTGGAGTGCTCTTGATAAAGCAAATTCAGTGGCATAGCCATACAGTTCTGCAATCAGGTTGGCTTTCTGCAACATACTTCCGGATCCGAAAGTACTCCAGAAATCCTGTACATTATCATTCCCGATCAAAACGTTTACTCCATGCTTTTTTAAAGTTGGGATCGGCATTATCGTCTTTTTAAATGGTACGGAAGAAGCAATTCCTACTTTTCCTGCTGCAAGCCTTTCTGAGATTTCCTCAGCCTCTTTTGGAGAAAGATGAGCTAAAGCAAAAGCATGACTTACAAAAGTTTTTCCTTGAAGCGCAGGGTTCTCAATGGCTTTATCAATCAGATAATTGATGGTCTTCATTCCAGACTCTCCTACTTCATGCAGGTGAATATCTATTCCTTTATGATGATCCAATGCCAGCTGTACTGTAAAATCCATTACTTTTTCAATACTTCCATCAATGCTTAAAGGATCCAGTCCGCCAATAAAAGCAACACTTTCCAATTTTGCAGCTTCTTTCATTAAGAGAGCTGATTCAGTATAATACAGACCATGCTGTGGGAATGCAACCAATTCTGCGTTAAAGGAATCTTTCTTATTTTGGAGAGCCTGCTCCAGATTCTCCAATGATTTTAATCCTGAAGTAGGATCAATATTGAAGTGGGTTCTCGCAAAATGAGTCCCGTAATGCTGTAACAGACTAATCAGCTGTTCTGCCCTATCCACCGACGTTTTTAACAGTTCAGGAATGATTTCCTGTTCGTAGGCGATCATATCCTTTACGCTTTTTCTTTTGGGAGAAAGTGCCTGCCAGGGAAGACCATATAATGTTTTATCCAGGTGAATATGCATATCCCTAAACGCAGGAAGCATCAGATATCCTTTGGCATCAATAGCTTTAGAAGCTGGATCATTGATTTTTACCGATTTAATTTTTCCGTTTTCAATCTCGATACTGAAAAGGTCTGTTTTTGTTCCGATAACCTCTTCATTTTCATATTCAAAACCCGTTTCCAGGCGTACATTTTTAAGGGAATAGTTTCCTTTTGCAGTGAATTGATAGGGAAATTGCATGTTTTAATATTTTAACCCTACAAAATTACACCGGCTTCTTCTGAAAACCGGTGTATCAATTATGTCTTGTTTTGTATAAATTATTCCTTGAATTGGGAAGGCGTCATTCCCGTTTGCATTTTAAAGAATTTTGAAAAACTGGCATGATCATAAAATCCAAGGTCATACACAATATCCTTTACAGACATGTCCGAGACTTTCAAAAGACGTTTCGCTTCCAGTAAAATACGGTCCTGAATCAAAGATGACGCGGAAGCATTGAGATTCTTTTTGCAGACAATATTCAGATAATTGGCAGAGATGTTCAGCTTATCAGCATAAAAGGAAACAGATCTTTCGGTTCTGAAATGTTCATCAATCAGATGTAAAAATTTAGAGATAATCGGGTTTGAATGGTATACTTCAAAATCTTTGAATGCGCCTTCCATTGTTTTACTCACCAATAACCCAATCAGCTCACTTCTCTTTTGAATCAGTTCCCAAAAAACTTTTTCACTACTTAGCTCTTTCTGAATGGACTGAAATTCATATAAAAATATTTTAAAATCCTCTTCAGAAAGGTTGATAACAGGATGATTCTGATAATAGGAAGCCGAAAACCTCAATGATGGTAAAAAACTTTCAAACCAATCCCTGCTAATCATCAATTGGTAGCCTACTGTTTCTTTTTCAATCACCCACTGATGTACCTGATCCGGAAAAACAAGATGAATCTGGTGATCTTTCACCTCGTATTTCGTAAAATCTATAGTATGGGACCCTACTCCATGCTCAAAAAGATTAATAATAAAAAAATCGTGTTTATGGGGATCATCAATAGAGCGTGCCCCGTAGAGCTCATTAAACAGCAAATTACAGCCCTTAAGCTGGTTCTCGCTAAACTCCTGAATTCCTAAAATGGGAAAATGATCTGTATGATAACTCACGCTACCTGAATTTCTCTTAAAATTAATAAAATTTATGAGAGAAAAAATTAAAATAGCCACAAAAGAAACAAATGGATCTTTTGTGGCTAAAAACACCAACTAAATTATATATCTAAATTTTATTCTTTTCTAAAGCGAAATTCTAGTCTATGATTCCATTCTGTTATGATTTCAGAATAAGGGCAATTTCTTTAAATCCTAATGATTCTGCATGTTGTAAAGGAGTTTTACCTGCATGATCCGGAATGGTGAGATCTGCCCCATTATCTTTAAGAATCTGTACAATTTCCTGATATTTCTGAGTTCCGTTGCCAAGAATTACGGCTTCCATTAAAGCTGTCCAGCCTAATTTATTCACATGGTTAACAGGGAAACCTTTTGTTTTCGCAAGCACTTTTACAGTTTCTACATGTCCTCGCTCACAAGCTGGGATCAATGCTGTCCCGTTGTAACGATTGAAAACATCGAAGCGTGCACCATTTTCCAGGTATAATTTCACCAATTCTGTTTGCCCGCTTGCTCCTGCATATAAAAAAGCACTGTCCAGCTGATCATCCTGAAGATTGACATCTGCTTTATAAACCAGCAATAGTTTAGCCATTTCGGTTAATTTCTCAACAGTTGCAATCAGGAGTAAAGAACGTCCTTTTATGTCCCTTGTATTTACATCCGTGCCATTTTCCAGAGCAGATTTTACAGCAGCAATATCATTTTTCTTTACAAGGTTGATGATGTCTTTTTCCTGCATAATCTCTTGGGTTGAAAAATCGCCGGATTTCTCCTGACAGGCACTCAGACTTCTGAATGCCAAAAGAAATACCAATACTTTCTTCATTTCAGATTGAATTTAAAAAACTACATTTCCCTGATGTACCAATGATTCTACATTGGAGATTCTTGATACAGCTTCAGCAGAACAGCTGGCATTCAATAAAACAAAATCTGCATTATCACCTGTTTTAGGCCATTGCTGGGTTCCTTTATCATCCAGCGGAAGAATATTTCCTGTGGCCAGCTTTAAGCTTCTCGATAATAAATACTCTGTTGAATATCCATACAACTGTGCCATTAAATTGGCTTTCTGAAGTACACTTCCGGTTCCGAAAGTATTCCAATGGTCTACAATACTGTCATTTCCTGTTAATACCGTTACATTATGTTTGTATAAAGTCGGAATCGGCATAATCAGTCTTCCGAAAGGAATGGTTGAGACAATCCCGATCTTTGCATCCGCCAGTTTTTCAGCAATTTCTTCCTGCTTTTTTTCATCCAGTTTCGCCAGAATAAAACAATGACTTAGATAGGTTTTTCCTTTCAATATTGGATTTTCATTCACCTTATTAATCAGATATTCTACCGTTTTTAATCCGGAATCTCCGGTTTCGTGCAGGTGAATGTCTATTCCTTTTTTATGGTCTAAAGCTAGCTGAACAGTGAAGTCCATTACTTTTTCAATATTACCGTCTACATTAAAAGGATCTACTCCACCAATAAAATCAATATCCATTTTAGCTGCTTCTTTCAGATAAGGAGCTGAGTCTGTATAGAAGACTCCATGCTGTGGAAATGCCACTAATTCTGCCCCGAAACCTTTCTTTTTATGATCTAAAGCTTTTTGTAAATTTTTTAATGACTGCAATTTTGAAGTAGGCTCGATATTCACGTGACTTCTTGCAAAGGACGTCCCTTTTGACTGTAACAATTCAATCATTTTTTCAGCCTTGAAGGTTGAATTTTCCAGCATTTCAGGAAGCATTTTCTGCTCCAGCTCAATCATTCCTTTTACACCACCGGTTCTTTTTCTTACAGCCTGCCATTTGTCTCCGTAAAAAGTCTTATCTAAATGGATGTGCATATCTTTGAATGCAGGAAGCATCAGTAATCCTTTTGCATCAATACCTTTTGCATCAGGTTGATTAGGAGCAATTTTAGAAATTTTTCCATTTTCAATTTCTACATAAAACAGATCCGTCTTTGTGGCAGAAACTTCTCCTTCTTCATATTCAAAACCGGTTTCTAAGCGAACATTTTTAAGACTCAGTTTTCCTTTTGCTGAAACATTTTTCTCATCCAAAAAAGGGGATGCTGCCATCATATTCGGTATTAAGGTTAATCCTGCCATTGCCAATGCTGAATTTCTGATAAAATCCTTGCGGGACATATTATTGTCTGAAGTCTTCATTTCCAATCTATTTATGACAAAATTAAAAAGAACTGTTCTGAACAAAGTGTACGGTTTATTACAAAATCTGTATCATTTATACTTTTTTATAATTGTAACAAAAACTTCTACAATAATATATTATCCATCATTTTCTCACCAAAATAATATCTTATAGACCTATTATTAAATCATAAATCAGCTTGTTAATACATTTCACACAATGAAATCTTAGCTTTATTTTTCCTGTATAATTTATATTTGTAAGAAAAAAATATATGAAGAAATTGATGAGTTTGATTTTAGCAGGTACAGCATCCTTTGCATTTGCGCAAGTAGGTATCAATACTGACAATCCTAAAGCAACCCTGGACATTACCGCAAAAAAAAATGCTGTGGTAATAGAAGGTTTACTGCCACCAAGACTAACCCGTGCAGAACTTACAGAGAAAGGGAATACTTTATATGGAGCAGAACAAGATGGTGCTATCATCTATATTACTGATATTGTTGGAGGAGACAAACTAAGCCAAAGAGAATATATCGAAGGTAAAGGCCTTTATATCTTTGATGCAGAAGCAGCCAATAATGAAGGACGATGGATGTGCATATACTGTTACGCTCCTCTTTAATCAACTTACAAATACAAAAAGAGACTGAATTTTAAATGTACCTTTGAAAAAATATGAAAAAAATTATTATTTGTTTTACTGTGGCTGTATCATCGGTTGTATTTGCCCAAACGGGAATTAATACGGAAACACCAAAAGCAACCCTGGACGTTACTGCTAAAAAAGATATTCTGACTCTTGACGGGCTTCTTCCCCCAAGATTAACCCGTGCAGAACTTACAGAGAAAGGAAATACTTTATATGGTGCAGAGCAGGATGGTGCCATCATCTATATTAATGATATTTCCGGAGGAGACAAACAAAGTCAACGAGAATATATTGAAAGTAAAGGGCTTTATATCTTTGATGCTGATGCTGCCAATAAGGAAGGACGATGGATGTGCCTATTTTGCTATGGTTTGGCTTAATCAATAGAATACAGATAAAAAAAGAGACTGCCTTTCTGAGCAGTCTCTTCTTATTTTTATAGATTAGAATATTCAAATTTTCTAACGGCTTCCAGTGTCATATCAATTTCTTTTTCCTTGATTGCATCACTGATGAAATACGTTTCATAACCGCTTGGCGGCAGATACACCCCATTCTGAAGCATCTGGTGGAAGAAATTATTGAACAGGGAATGGTTTGCTTCCTGTGCCTCGTCAAAGTTGGAAACTCTGTTGGTATGGAAGAATACAGACATCATAGAACCTTTTCTGTTGATCTTATGAGCAATCCCTTTTTCATTTAAAATCTTTCCGATTTCAAGATCCAGAGTTTGTGTTGTTTTGCTTAATCTGTTGAAGAATTCAGGATCGTTTTTAATCAGCTGAAGGGTTTTTAATCCCGCTCTCATCGCTAATGGATTTCCACTTAATGTTCCGGCCTGGTATACTCCGCCTTTTGGAGCCAGGTGATCCATAATTTCGTTTCTTCCAGCAAAAGCTCCCACTGGAAGTCCGCCTCCGATTACTTTTCCGTACGTTACCAAATCAGCTTTTACATTGAAAAGTTCCTGTGCCCCACCGAATGCTAATCTGAAACCGGTCATTACCTCATCAAAAATCAGTAAAGCTCCGTTTTCGTCACAGATCTTTCTTAATTTCTGTAAGAAATCATTCTCAGGCAATACACAGCCCATATTTCCGGCAACCGGTTCAATGATGATCGCTGCAATTTCTCCCTGATTGTGGCGGAACAAATCTTCAACCTGCTCAATATCATTGTAACGGGCCAATAAAGTATCTTTTGCTGTACCTTCAGTTACTCCCGGAGAATTTGGATTTCCGAAAGTAGCGGCTCCACTTCCTGCTTTGATCAGGAATGAGTCTGAATGCCCGTGGTAGCACCCTTCAAATTTTACAATCTTATCTCTTCCTGTATATCCTCTAGCCAGTCTGATCGCACTCATACATGCTTCTGTTCCTGAAGAAACCATTCTGATCTGATCGATATTCGGAACGTTTTCAACGATGAATTTTGCAATTTCAGTTTCCAGTTCTGTAGGAGCTCCGAAAGAGAACCCTTTTTCTGCCTGAATTTTCAGTTCCTCCAATACTTCCGGATGAGTGTGCCCTAAAATAGCAGGTCCCCATGAATTGATGTAATCGATATACGTATTATCATCGGCATCAGTAAGATAAGCACCTTTTGCTGATTTCATAAAAACAGGAACCCCTCCCACTGATTTGAATGCTCTTACCGGAGAATTTACTCCTCCCGGAATGTATTTGTAGGCTTCATCAAACAAAGCCGAACTTCTTTGATACTTCATATATATATTTGTCATTAGTTGACAGTTGCGGGTTGGCAGTTAAATGTCAACAATAAACTCTCAACAAAAAAATTAAATTAGTTTCGTGGTTTCTTATCAATCAGATAAATCAGCTGTCCTGCAGAAGGCTGTTGTCCTTCATCCATTCTGTTTTTAGCGTATAATTTATGCAGCTTGATTCCGAATTTCTGGGCAATAGCATGCATGTCTTCTCCTGACATTGCTTTATAGGTAGCTGTATTTCCTGAGGAATTTTTAGATTCAAGAAAGACGATGTCATTTTTCTTCAATGTTTCACTTTCAAGTTCGTTCCATTTCATCAGGCGGCTTTCGCTCACTTTGAATTTATTGGCAATGAATTTAACATCAGTATCTTCAGGAATGACAATATATTTCAGCCCGTCATTAGGATGACTTTTGATAAGAATAGAGTTCAGTATCTCAGCTTTTGTCTTGATTCTCTCTACTCTTTTCTGCTGCTGCGCATAAGAGGTTTGTTTATACGGAACCTCTACTGTTACCGGATCTTTGGCTTTCTTTGTTGCCTTTCCAGATTCCAGCTGCGCCATGAAAGTTCTGTCGTCTTTCAGATCCGGATACATTTTAAGAACAGCATACAACACTTCATTAGAATTGGTGTTGTCATATTCGTATAATCTGTACTTTTCAATTTTAGTGATCAGAATAGAAGCATAACGTGGATTGGTGGCATATCCTGCTTTTTTCAAACCATATGCCCATGCCTTGTAATCCTTCATATCAAGATTGAAAAGATTGGCGTAATATTTTCTGGTGGATAAAAATATAGAATGGTCTTCGTAAGACTGTCTTGGATCGTCATATACACGGAAACATTCATTGGGAGCATCGTCCGTATGTTTCATGGTTTTACCCGTCCAGTCTTCTTTACATTTTATTCCGAAGTGATTTTTACCTTCCTGTGCCAATCTGCTTTGCCCGCCTCCTGTTTCAAGAAGTCCCTGAGCAAGAGTAATAGAAGCCGGAATTTTATATTTTTCCATTTCCTCTACTGCATATTTAGCAAATTTCTGGATGTACTGATCTTCGGTTGCCCAACTCTGGGCAGAAAATTTTGATAAAACTAAAAGGCTTATGGATAGGAAAAGTCTTTTCATGTTTTTCAATTTTACTTATATAATTAAATTTCTATTCTGTTTTTCCAAAAGCAGATTAGCTCCCTCAATTCCTTGTAATCCACCAGTATGAAAGCACAATATTCTGCTGTTCTCAGGAAAGTAACCTTCTTCAATGAGTTCAAAAACCTTCTGCATCATCTTTCCTGTATAAATCGGTTCCAGAGGAATGTCGTATTTCTCTTTGAAATCATTGATAAAACGGATATTTTCATCACTTATTTTACCATAACCTCCAAAACATGAATCTATTAGATTAAAATTCTGCTTCAAAGTTAATTCAAAAATTTTATTTTCAAGTGAAGCATCGTCTACGGCCTTAAAACCTATAACTTTCTGATTATCTTCACAAAATTTTGAAATTCCGGCAATGGTTCCTCCTGTTCCAACTGCGGTGCAAAGATAGTCAAAATCTTTGGTATGCTCATTGAGCATCATTTTTACTCCCTCCACTGCCTTTTCATTGGTACCGCCTTCCGGCACTACCAGAGCTTCAGGAAACTCCTGCTGCAGGAATTCCGTCAGTTTTTCTTTATGACGATACTCTTCACGGGTAACAAATTTCAGGTTCATTCCGTTTCTTTTTGCAAAAAGTAAAGTGGGGTTATCGCGCCATTTATGCTGTAACTCTTCTCCTCTTATAATTCCCAGTGTTGGAATACCTGCCAGATTTCCTACGGCAGAAACTGCAGCAATATGATTGGAAAAAGCACCTCCAAACGTAATGATATAAGGTTTCTCCGGGTTTCCTTCCAGATAACGGTTAACATTATAAAACAGCTTCCAGTATTTATTACCGGAAATCTGAGGATGGATAAGATCTTCTCTTTTGATATAGAGTTTTACATTTTTATGTATCGGGATTTCCTGAATGGGAATAGCTTCTGTAGGGAATTGTAATAGCATTTTAGTTTTTTAGGCTACTCATGGTTTATAAATACAAAAGTAGGAAAAGATTTAGTTTTTAAATCATGACACATCCATTTGTATTTAATGATAACATTTTATTCTTTAAATTGGCTAAAACGAAACTGAGAATGAAAAAACCATCTATATTTTTTATATCTGTTATTATTCTAGCCTTCATGGCCGCTATATTTTATATCTTTTGGGGCAATCCGTTTTCAGCCCATTCAGAACTTGATATTCCTGACAAACCTAATGAAAAACTGTTCGGAATGTTCAATAAAGAAATTGAAAAGGAAATTGAAAATCATACTCAAAGCGTCATGTATCCTGGATATATTGCAGAAAGCAGACAGAATACGATCAATTATTTAAAAACCATCAAAACAATTGAGAGCTCAACCCGTTACGGAGTAAAATCCACCCAACCCAGAAATAATCTCGAACTAAGAATTGTATTCAAGGATGGAAATGTTGCAGAAAAAATCTATACAGGTCATTCCTGTTCAGGTTATACCTCACCGTGTTTACTGATGAAAGTCGAGATGAAGGATGGCAAGGCTACCCATATTTTCACCAACGGAGTGGAAAGAAAAGGTTCCCCTGAATGGATTATTCCGGATCTGAATATTATGATAAACAAGGCTATCTCTTATGATATAAACAGGAATCCCAACCAATATTTTCCACCTCAAAAGACGCAGCAGGATTTTGATAAGGAATGGAATGAGTAGAAATGTTTTTAAACTACGGATGCAGGTGATTTACACAGATGATTAAGTTATAATACTGTGTTTAATTTTAGGTTTTGGCTAAAGCCAATGGAATTTATGTATTGGGCGGGCTAAAGCCCCCCTATTGATGTGAAGATCGATATGGATAATTGCTGTTTAGCGACAGTATCTTGTATCTTTAAATTGTTACTAATAGTTTTATAGAGATTCCTTCGGAATGACAAAAAGAAGTCAGATTCTCAAAATACATGATACAAACAATATTTGTCATTCTGAAGAAATCCAAATTATTATTAATCCTATAAAAATCTAATTAAAAATTAAAATCAGGATAAAAAACTGCTGCATGATATCCGATGGATAAAAGATATTCAACGGCAAGAACTTTTTACTTTTTACTTTTCTACAAATATTTCCTGAAGCTCCAGAATTTTCTTTTTCCAAGATAATCCAGGTTGTGCTCATTGGCATAGGCTTCTCTTTCAAATGAGATTCTCATATAGGCTTTATAACCGTCTTTCAGTTTGAAAAACCAGTAATAATATTCAATAACATAGAAAATGTAGAAAAATATGACAAGCATCTCCAGCTGTTGACGTAGATGGATCTTTTCGTGATTGATAAGTGTATTATTTTCCTTATCTTCGGGTTTCCTAATGAAGATAAAGGGAAAGAGAGCAATGCCATTAATTTTTAGTTTTTTTAATGGCTTTTGGCATACAATTATCATACTAACAAATATAAAAAGTTTTTTGACTTGCATTTAACTTATGGCCCATTATGACATCAAAGAAGGTGAAGACTTTTATTACAATGAACAGGGATATAAAGTTTTTACAGAGAAATTCCATCTGAAAAGGGGATATTGCTGTAAAAGCGGCTGCAGACACTGTCCTTATGGGTACGATAAAAAGACTGATACATTCATTAA
>NZ_MAYF01000326.1 GCF_001684955.1 Chryseobacterium contaminans
AAGATAAAGATTTCTATATCGTATTGGAAAGAACTGAAAAAGGACAATCAAAGCTGATCGCCAGCGAGAAGATTTCATTATCCAAACCGGTTAAACTGCAGGTGGTAGCAGATAAAGATGAGCATAGCTTTAATTATTCGCTGGATGGTAAGAACTATAAAAACCTTGGCGGACCGGTTTCAGGAGATATACTTTCTACGGATGTGGCGGGAGGTTTTACAGGAAGCCTTATCGGACTGTACAGTACCTCTTCCAATGATATTGTGCCGAATTAAGTTAATATTATCAATGTCATACTGAGCTTGTCAAAGTGTTTCCTTTTAAAATTGAAAAGAATCAAATCGAACCAAAATATCAAGACCTTGAAAATCAAAAAATCTTATATAGTTTCTTTATTGGGATTTATCGGGCTGAATCTTCTTTCAGCCCAGGTAAATCCTTCCGGAAAACAAAGTACTGCATTTACCAATCCCATCATTTGGGCAGATGCACCGGATTTATCCATTACCAGAAACGGAAATGATTTTTACCTGATCAGTACCACCATGCACCTGATGCCGGGAGCACCAGTAATGCATTCCAGAGATCTGGTACATTGGGAAATGTCCGGATATGTTTTCGATACTCTGAACGACAATTCAAAATATGATTTATTGAACGGAACCGTTTACGGCAGAGGCCAATGGGCTTCATCAATTCGCTACCATAAAGGGAAATATTACGTTTTGTTTTCTCCGAATGATGAACCTTTTAAATCTTATTTCTATGCAACCGATAATCCCGAAAAAGGAAAATGGAAACTCATCACCAGAACACGGCATTTTCACGATGCATCACTGTTTTTCAATGATGATGACAGGATCTATGTTTTCACTTCAAACAAAGTTTTTGAACTGAGTCCCGATTTTAAAGAAGTTATTGGAAATCCGGATGGAACCGAAGTATTTCAGAAGGATGATTCGGAAACCGGGCTTCTGGAAGGTAATCAGATCATCAAAAGAAACGGGAAATATTATATGATGATGATATCCTGGCCCAAAAACGGGAAACGCCGTCAGGTAGTCTACAGAGCTGATAAAGTGACAGGTCCTTACGAGAAAAAAGTAATTCTGGAAGACAATTTTTTAGGATTTTCCTATGCAGGGCAGGGCGCTTTGATTGATGATAAAAACGGAAACTGGTATTCCCTTATTTTCCAGGACAGAAACGGGGTGGGACGCGTTCCGCTGTTGCTTCCTGTACAATGGGAAAACGACTGGCCAATACTGGGAGATAACGGAAAAGTTCCTTTGAAGGGAGAAGTTCCGCTTCCGCCATTCAAACCAAAAAATCATCTGGTGGAAAGCGATGAATTCTCTGATAAAAAAATGAAAATTCAATGGCAATGGAATCATAATCCCGTGAATGGAGCTTGGTCTTTATCCGAAAGAAAAGGCTTTCTGAGACTTAAAACCAGCAGGGTAGTAGACAATCTGTACGCGGCACCCAATACTTTGACCCAGAGGATGGAAGGTCCCACTTCTTCAGCGGTTGTCGCAATGGATCTTAAAGGAATGAAAGACGGAGATGTAGCGGGTTTTAGTGCCTTCAACGGGGATTCCGGAATTTTGTCAGTAGTGAAGGAAGGTGAAGAAAAATTCATTGTTTTTTCAGCCAACGAAGTGAACCTGGATAATAAAACAAAAGCCATTACTGGAGTTAAAAAAGAAGAAAAAAAACGGATACTTCTCAATTCAGATAAGGTTTTTCTCCGTATTGATGCTGATTTTAACCTAGGGAAAGATCTTGCAGTCTTTTACTACAGCACTGATCAGAACAACTGGACGGAAATGGCAAAAGATTACAAAATGATCTTTGATTACCGGAGATTCTTTATGGGTTCGAAATTCGCAGTTTTTAATTATGCCACTAAAAATACCGGAGGCTTTGTAGATGTGGACTTTTTCAGAGTCAATAAGGCCGGAGAATGAAAAGTAACAAAAATTAACAGGGAAAGCCTCCTGCAAATAGATAAAATAAATGCTAAGTTGTTTAAACCGCAAAAGTCACAAAAGCTTTCATTTTAAAACCCTTTAGTTCACTTAAGTAAGTTTAAAATGAAAGTGTAGAAAAGTTCACATAAGATGAAAATCAAAGATTTTCCTGAAACTTAGGTGTACTTATTAAATGCAAGGTTTGGCTCTGAAAAAGCTTAAGTGTTTAAAACTTTTGTGCCTTTTGTGGTTAAAAAAATAATCAATATAAACTTTAAACAGCTTGCTATTATTTTTTTATCCAAAATAATAAGTGTTAAAAATACAAATAAAAATCATGAATAAATCAATTGTATTAGCATTAGGTTTCGTGCTGTTAGGAGTTTTTATTTCTGCACAGTCTTTTGAGAAAAAAGTACCACAGGATTTTGATATCGAGAAAAAAGAAATTCCACATGGAAAAATTGATACGATACAGTACTCTTCGGTAACGGTTGGAACTACACGTAAAGCGTTGGTATATACGCCTCCCGGATATAAAAAAGGTGCTCAATATCCCGTTCTATATCTGTTACACGGTATTGGCGGAGATGAAAAAGAGTGGTTTAAAAATGGAACTCCGCAAATTATTTTAGATAATCTGTATGCCAAAGGAAAACTTTCTCCCATGATCGTTGTACTTCCCAACGGCCGGGCAATGAAAGATGACAGAGCAACCGGAGATATCATGGCAAAAGATAAAGTGGAAGCTTTTGCAACCTTTGAGAAAGACCTGCTGAATGATCTGATTCCCTTTGTAGAAAAAAAATATCCGGTTAAAAAAAACAGAACTGACAGAGCGATTGCCGGACTTTCCATGGGTGGCGGGCAGACCCTGAATTTCGGATTAGGAAATATCGATACGTTCGCATGGGTGGGTGCCTTTTCCGCAGCTCCAAATACCAAAGAACCTCAAGTTCTTCTCCCGGATCCATCCAAAGCTAAAGTATTAAAGCTTCTCTGGATTTCATGCGGAGATCAGGACAGACTGATGCCTTTCAGTAAAAGAACAAGCGACTATCTTACAGAAAATAAAATTCCTCATATTTTTTATGTAGAACCGGGCGGCCACGATTTCAAGGTCTGGAAAAATGATCTGTATCTGTTCTCGCAACTGCTTTTCAAGCCTGTCAACCAGGAAGATGTTAATCTTATCCTGAAATCCCAATAAATACAGGATTAAAGTTTTAAATCCAAATTTCTATGAATATCCGTAAAATACATATAAGTTTCATTGTTCTAATAGGGTTATTTTCGATGGGATCTGCGCAGAACCCTATTATTCAGACCAATTACACTGCAGATCCTGCGCCAATGGTGTACAATGACAGGCTGTATGTGTACACCACACACGATGAAGACGATTCTACCTGGTTTACCATGAACGACTGGAAAGTGTATTCCACCAACGATATGGTCAACTGGACAGATCACGGAACAATTCTTTCGTATAAAGATTTCGACTGGGCGAAACGCGATGCCTGGGCTGCACAATGTGTTGAAAGAAACGGAAAGTTTTTTTTATACGTGCCGATGTGGTCCAAAACCAATAACAAAGGTGCTATAGGGGTTGCCGTTGGTGACAGTCCGTTTGGACCCTTCCATGATCCGCTGGGAAAACCTCTTGTGCAGAGCGAATGGGGAGATATTGATCCCACCGTTTTTGTGGATGATGACGGACAGGCACACATGTACTGGGGAAATCCTAAATTAAAATATGTGAAGCTGAATGAAGATATGATCTCCTATTCCGGGAATATTACAGAAGTTCCGATGACCGAAGAATCATTTGGAAAAAGGGACGGAAAACCCAACCCGGAAAGGCCCACAAAATACGAAGAAGGTCCGTGGCTGTACAAAAGGAAAAACCTGTATTATCTTTTCTGGCCGGGTGGTCCGCTTCCTGAATTCATAGGATATTCTACAGGTAAAACAGCACAGGGACCCTGGAAATATGGAGGAATTGTAATGCCTACTGAAGGAAAATCATTCACCAATCATCCTGGTGTTATTGATTTCCGGGGGAAAACCTATTTCTTTTATCACAATGGGGCATTGCCGGGCGGAAGCGGTTTTACAAGATCGGTAAGTCTGGAAGAGCTTACATTTAATAAAGACGGTTCTATTTCGCCATTTAAAATGACCAACGGAATTACAAAAGCTATCGCAGCAGTTAATCCTTATTCATTCAATCAGGCAGAAATGATTGCTTGGTCAGAAAATGTAAAATCCTATCAGAATAAAGAGGCTGGTGTTTTCATCAAAGCAAAGAAAAATGGAGCATATACCAGTGTAAAGAATGTAGATTTCCGGAAAAAAGGAGCTGCTGCCTTCTCTGCAAGAGTAGGAACTACCCATAACAGTGACGTTACAATGACTGTTCATCTGAATGCTGTGAACGGCCCGGTTGCTGCAACGGTAAAGGTTCCGATGACGGGTGGGGATGACCGCTGGGAAACCGTAAAAGTTCAGCTTACTGAAAAGATTATTGGCATTCATGATCTGTATTTTGTATTCAATGGAAAAGCCTCAACAGATATTATGTATTTCGATTACTGGACCTTTCTTGAAAATAATTAATTATGAGAAAAAAAGTTTTATATATTGTATTCAGCCTGTTTCTGATCAGCAAAAGCTTTGCGCAGGTAGCAGAAATTTCAAGTCCTGACGGAAACCTGAAGGTTCATGTTTTTTCAGAAGACGGAAAAGCCTTATATGATATTATCCTTCAGGGAAAAACAATGCTTGAAAAATCCCCGCTGGGTTTGGTAACCAATGAGTCCGATTTTTCAAAGAACCTGAAATTTACCGACAGCAAAAAAGACGTGGTTTCTAAGAAATATACAAACCGGAAAATCAAAAAATCTGATATTAATTATAATGCCAATACTTTAACCGTTAATTTCACCAACGCTGATCATCATCAGATAGGTATTGAATTTCAGGTAAGTAACAATAATATTGCTTTCCGGTATGATATTCCACCGATGAAAGAACGGCTGAGTGTGGTGGTACAGTCAGAAACTACAGGATACAGATTCCCGTCACAGACCACTACTTTTCTTTCACCTATGATGAAGCCGATGACAGGATTTGCCCGCACAGCCCCAAGCTATGAAAGTGGCTATAAAGCTGATGCTGAGCTGGGATTGCCATCCGATTACGGTTATGTTTTCCCGGGCCTTTTCCATATCGGAAATGAAGGCTGGATATTGCTTTCCGAGACAGGAGTAAACAGTACATATTGTGCTTCACATCTTGAAACCACAGCAGAAAAAAGCCTTTACAAAGTAGCCTATCCGAACATTGCTGAAAACAACGGTTTCGGAAGTACTGGAGCAGCCATTTCACTTCCCGGAAAAACACCGTGGAGAACAATTACAGTGGGCAGTTCTTTGAAACCCATTGTAGAAACTACCATTCCTTTTGATGTGGTAGATCCGATGTATGAGCCTTCACAGGAGTATCGGTACGGAACATCTACCTGGAGCTGGATTCTGTGGCAGGACAAAAGCATGAACTATGATGACCAGGTGAAATTCATAGACCTTGCCGCTGCGCTGAAATATCAGTTTATTCTCATTGATGCACTTTGGGATAAAAATATTGGAAAAGACCGTATGAGAGCGCTTATTCAATATGCAAAATCGAAAAATATTGGAGTATTGCTCTGGTACAATTCCAACGGAGCAGCCAATGACGCACCGATGGGACCTAGAAACAAGATGAACACATCCGTTGAACGTAAAAAGGAAATGAAATGGCTGAAAGATGTTGGTGTAAAAGGACTCAAAGTGGATTTCTTCGGAGGGGACAAACAGGAAACTATGCGTCTTTACGAAGATATTTTGTCAGATGCCAATGATTTTGGATTAACCATTATTTTCCATGGAGCTACTGTACCGAGAGGCTGGGAAGTAATGTACCCGAATTATGCCGGAAGCGAAGCTGTTCTTGCCTCAGAAATGCTCTATTTCTCAGAAGATGTACGCAGGCAGGAAGCTTTTTTTGCCACGCTTCATCCCTTTATCAGAAATACGGTGGGAAGTATGGAATTCGGAGGAACTTTCCTCAATACATATTTAACGGAGTCCAACAGAGACAAAAATAAAAGACATACCACGGATAGCTTTCAACTGGCTACAGCAGTCCTGTTTCAGAATCCCGTTCAGATGTTTGGTATCATGCCGAACAATCTTACCGATGCTCCGGAGTTTCAGCTGGATTTTATGAAAGAAATCCCGACCCTTTGGGATGAAACCGTTTTTATAGACGGTTATCCCGGAAAATATGCCGTGGTGGCGAGAAGACATCAGGATCAATGGTATGTGGCTGGTGTAAATGCTGAAAAACAATCCCGGAAACTGAAAATAAAACTTCCGATGTTTGCCGGGAAAGCCGTAAAGCTTATCAATGATGATGCAAAAGGAAGCTCATCAGAGAAAGAAATAAAAGTAAATGTAAAAGGAGATTTCAGCATTGAAATTCAGTCGCAGGGTGGTTTTGTACTGAAAAATTAACAGAAGTAAACCTTATAGGTTTTTAAAACCTATAAGGTTTGAAGAGATTGGGCTTTGCCTGCAGATCTATGCTGCAGAACCGTTTATCAGTACTGAGAAAATCCCCGACGGAGGATTTGTAGTAGGAAATTAAAGGCTTGATAAAACAAAAAACAGAAAAATGCACTTCAAAAGCTTATACATCTTTATCATTTCGGGATTTTTGGTTTCCTGCTCTTCCTCACAGAGTCTGGAAAAGCAGTCATCCAAAGGCCAATGGCTCACTACCTGGGCAACAGCTCCCCAATTGGTGGAACCCAAAAATCTTCCGCCGGAACCGGGGCTTTCGGGGAACACCCTGCGCCAGATTGTGCGTGTATCTGTAGGTGGGAAAAAATTGCGACTACGTTTTTCCAATAAATATTCTATGGATAGTTTGGCGGTAAAAGCGGTTTCGATTGCGGTGCCGTCCGATAGCAGCAATGTGGATGCAGCCACCATCAGATCATTAACGTTTGAGAAGAAAAACAATTTTAAAATTGCTCCCGGATCAGATATTTATTCTGATGAGGTGAACTTTAATCTGAAACCTAATTCATTGCTGGCCATTACAATTTCCTACGTAAAAGTAACTCAATCTGTCACCGGACATCCGGCTTCAAGAACAACCTCTTTTATTGTTAAAGGTGAGCAGACCAATGCTGCGGTATTTAAAAATCCAGTAAAGACAGATCATTGGTACTCGCTTTTTAACATTGATGTAAAGACAGATGAACCCTCATATGCTGTTGCAATCATGGGAAATTCCATTACCGACGGAAGAGGATCAGGAACCAACAAACAGAATCGCTGGCCGGATATTTTTTCGCAGCGATTACTGGCAAATCCTTCTACCAGGAATATAAGTGTCCTTAATTTCGGGATCGGTGGGAATTGTGTGGTGCGTGGCGGACTGGGACCTACAGCATTAGACCGTTTTGATTATAACATACTCAATCAGCAGGGCGTAAAATGGCTGATCATTCTGGAAGGAGTGAATGATCTGGGAGGAACAAGAGATCCTGATGACGCCTTCAAAAGAACAGAAGAACTGATTGCCGCTTATCAGGTGATGATTGATAAGGCACATGCTAACGGAATCAAAGTGTACGGAGCAACAATTCTTCCTTTCGGAAAGTCGTTCTACGAAAAACCTTTCCGTATCGAGGCCTGGAAAAGAGTAAATGACTGGATCAGGAACAGCGGGAAGTTTGATGCCGTCATTGATTTTGCCAAACATATGCAGAGTGAAAATCCGGAGGTCATCTTAAACGATATGCACGATCACGATTTCCTTCATCCCAATGAGGCCGGCTACAGAAGAATGGGAGAATTTGTTGATCTGAACTTATTTAAAAATTAAAATCAAAAAGATATAGTATGAATTTTACAAAAAACATTTCGCTGTTTCTTACGTTGTTGTTTATATTTTTTGTAAAAGCAACCGAACCATTTATTTCTTTTGCTAAGACAGAAAATTCGGTGGTATTGAAAGAACGTAATTCAGGTCTGACGTTATTTTCAGACAGCGATTCGGATAAAGGAATTCTGCGTGCCGTTGCGAATCTTCAATCCGATTTTCAAAAAGTAACCGGTGTTCAGCCTCATCTTATTTCCCAAAATTCTGGTGTAAACGGAATGCTCATTATTATTGGTGAAGCAGGTAAAAGCAAGACCATTGATGATTTAATCAGACAAAAAAAACTGGATGGAAAAGCATTGGCAGGGAAAAGAGAAAAATATATCATTCAGAATGTCAGTGATCCATTTTCGGGCGTTTCTGAGGCTATTGTGATTGCTGGAAGCGATAAAAGGGGAACTATTTACGGGATCTATGAAATGTCTAAACAGATAGGTGTTTCACCCTGGTATTATTGGGCAGATGTTCCGGTTGAGAAAAAAGATAATCTATACTTTAGAAAAGGAACCTATACCGATGGAGAGCCTGCGGTAGAATATCGTGGTATTTTCCTTAACGATGAAGAACCTTCGCTGGGAGGCTGGGCAAGAGCTACATTTGGCGGAGTAAACAGTAAGTTCTACGAAAAAGTTTTTGAACTGATTCTGCGTCTTAAAGGAAACTATATCTGGCCGGCAATGTGGGGGAAAGCTTTTTATGATGATGATGCTCTGAGCGGGCCGTTAGCGAATGAAATGGGTATTGTCATGGGAACTTCGCACCATGAGCCTATGGCTTTGGCACAAACCGACTGGCACAGGTATATCAAAAAAAATAATCTCCCGAATGTCTGGGATTACGCTAAAAATGCAGACGTTTTGCAGAAATTCTGGAAATCCGGACTCGAAAGAAGCAAAAACTGGGAAAAGCTCGTTACAGTGGGAATGCGGGGTGACGGCGACGAAGCGATGGGAGAGGGAACCAATATTTCCCTGCTGGAGAAAATTGTAAAAGATCAGCGTAAAATCATTGCAGACGTTACTGGGAAAAAAGCAGAAAAAACACCTCAGGTCTGGGCATTGTATAAAGAAGTTCAGGACTATTATGATAAAGGAATGCGGGTTCCGGATGATGTGATCCTGCTGTTCTGTGATGATAACTGGGGAAATGTAAGAAAGCTTCCGGACCTTTCAAAACCTTTGCATAAAGGTGGCTATGGAATCTATTACCACTTCGATTATGTAGGCGGTCCAAGAAATTCCAAATGGATCAACATAAGCCCCATCCAGAGAGTTTGGGAACAGATGAATCTTTCCTATGAACATAAGGTAGATAAGCTTTGGGTAGTGAATGTGGGAGATTTAAAACCCATGGAGTTTCCGATCAGTTTTTTTCTGGAAATGGCCTGGAATCCAAAGCAGTTTAACGCTAAAAATCTTTTGGAATATACTGAAAAATGGACTGCCCAGCAGTTTGGTGAAAAACACGCCAAAGAAATTGCGAGAATGATTAATCTGTATGTCAAATACAACAGAAGAGTTACGCCTGAAACCCTTGACAGCAAAACGTACAGCCTTGAGAATTATCATGAATTTGAAACGGTTTTAAATGATTACAGAGCATTGGCCGTAGAAGCTTTACGGTTAAAAGAGCAGATTCCTGCTGAATACCAGGATGCGTATTATCAGTTGGTTCTGTACCCGATTGATGCCTGCAGTAATTTATACGAAATGTACTATGCTGTAGCAAAAAACAGGGAACTGGCAGCGAAAAAAGATCCGGAAGCCAATTTCTACGCAGATAAAGTGAAGGCATGTTTTGAAAGAAATGCTTATCTGGATAATCAATACAATAATGTGATTGCCGGCGGAAAATGGGAGCATATGATGGACCAAATGAAAATAGGATATAAAAGCTGGGCAGATGGAAAAGAAAATATAATGCCTGATGTTACCTATATTTCTGATGCTGAGGTTCCCAAAGAAAAGGTATTTCAGGAGAAAAAGGGCTATGTTTCCATTGAGGCAGAAAATTTTGCAAGAATGAGCAATTCTGACCGGATCCATTGGGAAGTGATTCCTGATTTCGGAAAAACAAAATCCGGAGTGACAACCTTTCCACAGAATGCTTATCCTAAAAGTGATGAAAATATCTGGCTGGAATATGATATCAATTTTGAATCAAAAGGGGAGTTTGAAGTCCAATTATTATTAGCTCCGACTTTAAATTTTAATCATAATAAAGGATTGCGCTATGAAATTTCTTTTGATAACGAAACTTCGCAAATTGTCAACTTCAATGGTCATTACAAAGGTGAATTGGGAAGATGGCAGTCCGAACATATCATTAAATCCGTTACAAAACATTCGGTTCAGCAGGCTGGAAAGCACACGTTACGTTTCAGAGTGTTGGAACCCGGCATTGTCCTTGAAAAGATACTGATCAACACCGGAGGATTAAAACCCTCTTACCTAGGCGCTCCCGAAAGCGAAATGCTTCACTGATTGGCACAATACTCATCACAAACAACACTTTAATTATGAAACACTAATCTTTTAATTCACATTCCAATCTGAAATACAGTTCCCTCACAGAGAATGAAGAGAAAGAACAGCGAATGATTTTGTAAGCAACTTTACTTAACAGATCGCTGCCTGATATCATTCAGGGTATTTTCCTGACGGTTTTTGAAAATCAACCGTCTTGATGGGGAATCCATTGCCCTTACTTTAATTGTTAAAATCAAAATCACGACTATCTAAAACTAAACCATTATGAAAAAAATTTTAAGTCTTGTAACCATTCATGCTATAGCTCTGTTTTGCAGCCTGATGCTGCATGGACAGCTTACCACTGTAAAAATTGATAAGAACACATCTTATCAGAAAATAAAAGGGTTCGGAGGATTTGTATGCAGTCCCCAGTTTGCGTATAACCATATGTCTACCTCAGAAATTCAGACGCTTTGGGGCGCTTCCAGTGAAGGTGGATATAATATTATGAGATTGTATATTCCCGAAAACAGCAGCAACTGGATTTCTGTATTAGCTACAGCGCAACTCGCCAAATCTATGGGACTTACCATTTTTGCTTCGCCTTGGACCATGCCCGCTGCCTGGAAAACCAATAACCATGTCAATGCAGTGTATACTGACACCAACGGAGTACAGCAGGTAGGATATTTAAAGCCGGAAAATTACCAGGATTATGCGCTGTATCTCAACAGCTTTATTACTTATCTCCAGAACAACGGAGTAGAGCTTGATTATATCTCCATTCAGAATGAACCGGATGAAATGGCACAGTATCAGGGATGTATCTGGACTCCTGCGCAAATTACGACTTTCATCAAGAATTACGGACAACTTATCAATTGTAAAGTGATTGCCCCGGAAAGTGTGGGATTTACGGATAATTTTGCCAGTGCTTTGCTGGATCCTGCGGCAATGGCTAATTTTGAAGTGTATGGCGGCCATCAATACGGGCTTATGCAGTCCACCTACAAGCAATTCCAGAATTATAACAAAGAAATATGGCAGACAGAATATCTGATCAACTGGAACTCTTCATCCACACAGCCGGCCCGTGATTTCAGCTGGAATACAGATGCATTTACTTTCGCCGGCAGTGTCAACAATGCATTACTGGGTAATGTCAATGCCTGGATCCATTACTCTGCCAAACGTTATTATGGCTTAATGGGTGACGGAACTTACGGAACTCCTGCAGGTGTAATGACCAAAAGAGGCTATATTCTTTCACATTATGCCAAGTACACAACAGGAAAAACGAGAATAGAAGCCAAATGGGATGACAAAACCGGAGTTTTACAAGGGTCTTCCTATATTTCCCAGGATGGAAATCAGGTTGTTCTTATGGTTATTAATCCTTCTCAGAACTCCTATAGTTTAAAAGTTGATCTGCCTTTTTACACGACTTCAGGAACAAAAGTACTGACCAATACACAATCCAATATGGTGAGCACACCTATTTCTTTGAGTACGGCAACGTTTCGGCCAACGGCTGATATCAGCCCTTCCAGTATCATGACATTTGTTTTTAACAAAAGCGGCGACAGGCCTGCTTCTCTGATGACAGGCGGCGATATCCATTATAATAAAATTGAAACACAAACTCCTACCAGTACAGCTTTTGGTACAGGATTCAATATCAGCAATACAACGGTGACATTCTCTAATCCAAGCCCTCTTATCAGCAATAATATGACTGCGGCTAACGGATATCTTCAGCTTAATGACAGGTACAATAAACTGATCCTGCATGTAAATAGTTATACAACAGCGGGACAAAGCTATTCGGACAATACCACTTTATATTACATCAACAGCCAGGGGGTAACGAAATCATATAATTACGGCAAGATTAATTTTCCGCAGGGAGGAAATTTCGATATCACATTCGATATTTCAAAACAGGTGCTTACAGACGGATGTAAAGGAATTTTAGGACTGAGAAATTCCAATTACAGCTCTGTACTTACGCTTAATCTGGGCGATGTTTATTTCAATGTGGGTAATGAAATTGCTTCTCAATTCGGAGGCACTTATTCTGCTAGCGACAGCTATCTGATGGATGCCCTGGAAAATGGCTACTACACTTCTGTAGACTTCACAAATGCAGCAGGAATTACTTCCTCCAATAACTGGCAGCCTATGAGTGCTAACACTAACAGCATTTATTATGTCAATTCAAACATAAGTTCATCTGCCAATAATGTGATCTCCGGTACTACATGTTCAAATCTTGTCCTTTCCGGTCAGGGTATGGATTTTCAGGTGCCGTTTAACTTCACAGCCAATACAGCTTCTTACAGCCGGACATTTAATGGTTATGACGTGTTGATCCTGCCATTCCAGGCTAATATACCGTCCGGGGTTGCTGCTTATCTGATGTCTCCGAATGTCAGTAATATCAGTTGTACCGCAATTTCAAACGGAATCATTCCTGTAAACACTCCGGTAATCATCAACGCGACAGGAAATATTACTTTCAACGGTACAGGAAACGTTTCCACACCCAAAGCAATTACTGTTAACCAGATGAACGGAGTTTATCAGAGCATAAAAGTTCCGGCCAATGCTTATGTGCTGAAAACAGAAAACGGGGTAACAGGCTTCTATAAAGTAACAGCCGGAAGTGAGCCTGTAATAGGATCTTTCAAAGCATATCTTACAGAAGAAAATGCCTATTCTGCCAATGTTCTTCCTTTAAACTTCGGATCGTTAAGTGCCAGAAATATTCCTGGTGAAGCTAAAAAAGAAGTTGTGAAAATATATCCTAATCCGGCAAAAGCAGATCTTTTCATTGATTCTGATCTCTCAGAAGCTACAGCAACCATTTTTGACGGAAGAGGAAGTGTCATCAGGTCCGGATTGAAGATAAACTCAGGAAAAAACCAGATTGATATGACAAATTTTCCAGCAGGTATTTACTTCGTTGAGGTTACCTACAAGAATAATACGGTGTTCAAACAAAAATTTGTTAAAGAATAAACTGAATACAAAGCCAACATAAGTATTTGTTATGTTGGCTTTTGCTGATATGACGATGATTTTTACAAAATAAATTTTAATGACTACAAAAAATAAAATATTCTCCATCGCGATTTCCCTCAGTGCTGCTTTTTTTTCGGCTCAGAATAATACGGTCCGTACTTTTAACCTGGATCTGAAAGAAACTTCTTCAGCTGTTAAAATACAGCCTACCATGTACGGGATTTTCTTTGAAGACATCAATTTTGCAGCAGATGGCGGATTGTATGCTGAACTGATTAAAAACCGGAGCTTTGAATTTGACGAACCATTTACAGGCTGGAAACAACCCAACACAAAAACGCTCTCTCCTAATCTGGATTCCGGATTTCTGACCATTTATTCCGATCCTGCCAAAACCAATAGGAATTACGCGAGAATTACCATTCTGAATGATAAAAATTATATTCTGGAGAATGAAGGATTCAGAGGAATAGGAATTCATCAGGGAGAACAATATGATTTCAGCTTTGATCTGGAGAATGTTTCAGGAAATATTGCTGCGGTAAATGCAAGTCTTGTTGATGAAAACGGGAAGGAAATTTCTTCAGTCTCCGCACTCATTAAGGGAAAGGGTTGGCAGAAGTATACAGCCGTTTTTAAATCACCACAAACTGTAGAAAAAGCAAAACTGCGGATTACATTTACTGGAAACGGCATTGTCAACATGGATATGATCTCCCTCTTCCCGAAAGACACCTGGAAAGGCAGAAAAGGAGGTTTACGAAAAGATCTTGTTCAGAAACTATATGATCTGCAACCTGGGTTTTTGAGGTTTCCGGGAGGCTGTATTGTAGAAGGAAGAACTTTGGCAGAACGCTATCAGTGGAAAAAAACGATAGGAAATATAGCAGACCGTGAATACCTTATCAATAAATGGAGTACTGGATTTCCCCACAGGCTTACACCGGATTATGGACAATCTTTCGGGCTGGGATTTTATGAATATTTCCTGCTTTCCGAAGATCTGGGTGCAGAACCTGTTCCTATTTTGAGCTGTGGAATGGCTTGCCAGTTCAATACGGCAGAACTGGTGAAAATGCAAGATCTTGATCCTTATGTTCAGGATGCCTTGGACCTGATTGAATTTGCCAACGGAGATTCCGGAACAAAATGGGGGAGAATCCGTGCTGAAATGGGACATCCGAAGCCTTTTAATTTAAAATTTATCGGAGTGGGAAATGAACAGTGGGGAGCGGATTATATTGAACGCTATAAAGTATTTGAAAAAGCCATTCATGCAAAATATCCTGACATTAAGATCATCTCCGGAAGCGGACCGTCACCTGACGGCGAGTTCTTTGAATATGGCTGGAAAGAGCTGAAACAGCTTAACGCACAGATTGTAGATGAGCATTATTACAACTCTCCCGAATGGTTTATGAAAAATGTAGGCAGATACGATCAGTATGACCGTTCCGGGCCAAAAGTTTTTGCCGGGGAATATGCAGCCCAGTCTGTAGGAGTGGTAAAACCTGATAATAAAAATAACTGGTTAACAGCTCTCTCAGAAGCCGCTTTTATGACCGGTCTTGAAAGAAACGCAGATGTGGTGTATATGACTTCCTACGCACCGCTTTTTGCCCATGCTGATGGCTGGCAGTGGACACCCGATCTCATCTGGTTCAATAATCTGAAATCTTATGCAACCCCGAACTATTATGTTCAGAAATTATTCTCCAACAATAAAGGAACGGATGTATTAAAAATAGAACATAACGGAAAAGCAATATCCGGACAGGAAAAATTATATGCTACAGCAGTAAAGGACACGAAAAATAATGAAATCATTATTAAAATGGTCAATACTGATACTCAGGCTAAAACGGTAAATATCAAACCAGGAACTCTGAAAACAGGTAAGAAAATAACCAAAATCCTTCTATCCGCACCACAACTTTCCACTGAAAATAGTTTCGATGCTGAACCCATAAAACCTAAAGAAGAGATTTATGAAACCAAAAATGGTGAAATCTTCACCTTAATTCCTGCCAATTCTTTAGTTGTTTTAAAGGTGAAAATAAAATAATTAATTGTAATTAAGCTACTTATTAAAAATAAGTGTGTTTTTTACATTTATTTAAAATAGAATCTTATATTTGTTTTTATCTCATCAGGAGAAATTAAAATCTCAATAATCAAAAACGTTTCACCACCATGAAAAAATATGTTATCGGGCTGGACTATGGTACAGATTCCGTACGGGCCGTCCTTATTGATACTGAAAACGGTTCCGAAGTAACTTCTTCGGTCAGCTACTACCAGAGATGGAAGGAAGGTAAATTCTGTAATCCCTCAGCCAATAGTTTTAGACAGCATCCTTCAGATCATATTGAAGGTCTGGAAAAGACTATTTCAGAAGTAGTACAAGAAAGCGGGATACCGGCAGAGCAGATCGTTAGTATCTGCATTGATACTACAGGCTCTTCACCGTTACCAGTAACCAATGATGGAACAGCCCTGGCTCTGGTTCCGGGATTTGAAGAAAATCCCAATGCTATGATGGTTTTATGGAAAGACCACACGGCCATTCGTGAAGCCGAAGAAATCAATACTCTTGCGAGAACCTGGGGTGGTGAAGATTATACAAAATATGAAGGCGGTATTTATTCTTCAGAATGGTTCTGGGCTAAAATACTGCACATCAGCAGAGCCGATGCAGAAGTAAAAAATACAGCTTATAGCTGGATGGAGCACTGTGATTATCTGACCTATCTTTTATCAGATCATAAAGACTTGGCTACCTTTAAAAGAAGCCGTTGTGCTGCCGGCCACAAAGCCATGTGGCATGACTCGTGGGACGGTCTTCCTTCCGAAGAATTCCTCAACAGGCTTGATCCTTCTCTGGGGGCGCTCAGAGCAAGATTATACAGCGAAACGTATACTTCAGATGAAATTGCCGGCTACCTGAATGAAGAATGGGCCGCAAAAACCGGTCTTACCACCAAAACCATCATTACCGTAGGAACCTTTGATGCCCATTCAGGAGCCGTAGGGGCCAGAGTGGAAGAAAATACACTGATCAGAATCATGGGAACTTCCACTTGTGATATTATGGTAGCCTCACAGGAAGCTATTGGGGATACAATGGTAAAAGGAATCTGCGGACAGGTTGACGGTTCCGTAATTCCCGGATTAATAGGGCTTGAAGCAGGACAGTCTGCCTTTGGAGATGTGCTGGCATGGTATAAAGATATCCTGATGTGGCCGGTTCACCAGGTTATGATGCAGTCCGAAAGTATTTCAGATGAGCAGAAGACAAAGCTTGCTGAAGAAATGGAGGCAGGACTTATCAGAAAATTAACCCTTGAAGCAGAAAAAATTCCTCTTTCAGATGCTGTTCCGGTTGCATTGGACTGGGTAAACGGAAGAAGAACACCGGATGCAGATCAGGAACTTAAAGCAGCGATCAGCCAGCTTTCTCTGGGAACAAAAGCTCCCCATATTTTCAAAGCTTTGGTGAATGCCATTTGCTTCGGAGCTAAAAAGATCGTTGACCGTTTTGAAGAGGAAGGGGTGAAAATCAATAAAGTGATCGGAATCGGAGGAGTAGCAAGGAAATCACCGTTCATCATGCAGACACTTGCTAATGTTCTGGATATGCCGATTGTGGTTGCCGCTTCGGACCAAACTCCTGCTTTGGGAGCTGCTGTTTATGCGGCCGTATCAGCAGGGATTTATCCTACCGTTCAGGAAGCAAGCATGAAAATGGGCTCTGCATTTGAAGCAGAATACCAGCCGAAAGCCGAAGAAGTGCAGCACTACAGAGAGCTAATGCAGCAATACCAGAAACTCGCTGATTTTGTAGAATACAATACCAGGTTGAAAAACAACAGAAAAGAACTTCAGAACTCCTGAATATTAACCTTTTGAATAATACTCAAAATGAATACTTATAAAGAACTCCAAAGAGAATGCTATGAAGCGAATATGCAGCTGGATGCCCTGAAGCTGGTGGTCTATACTTTCGGGAATGTGAGCGCTGTAGACCGTGATAAAGGTGTTTTTGCCATTAAACCAAGCGGTGTTCCCTACGACATTTTAAAGCCGGAAGATATGGTGATTCTGGACTTTGATGCCAATGTCATTGAAGGAAAGCTCAGACCTTCTTCCGATACCAAAACCCATGCTTATCTGTATAAAAACTGGGAAAATATCGGTGGAATTTCCCACACCCATGCGATTTATTCCGTAGCTTGGGCACAGGCACAATTGGATATTCCTGTTTTCGGGACTACCCATGCAGACCATTTAACGACAGATATTCCTTGTGCTCCACCGATGCGGGATGAACTGATTGAAGGAAACTACGAATACAATACAGGAATACAGATTCTGGAATGCTTTAAAGAAAAACAGCTCTCTCCAAAAGAAGTAGAAATGGTTCTGATAGGCAATCACGGTCCGTTTACCTGGGGAAAAAATGCTGAGAAAGCAGTCTACAACAGCAAAGTGCTGGAAACCATTGCCGAAATGGCTTATCTCACCAGACAGATCAATCCAGATGCAGAACGTCTGAAAGATTCGCTCATCAAAAAACATTATGAACGTAAGCACGGCAAGAATGCCTACTACGGACAGGAATTTAAACACTAAACACTTTAAGATAAACAACTATTAACGATCAACACAATTATGTTAACACCTCTCAATACCAAAGAAGTCTGGTTCATCACAGGAAGTCAGCATTTATACGGACCCGAAACACTTGCCCAGGTGGCAGAACACTCACAGAAAATGGTGGCAGAACTAGAAAAATCTTCTTTCATTCCGGTAAAAGTCATTGTAAAGCCAACGGTAAAAACTACCGAAGAGATATTTGAAACCATTGCAGCCGCCAATCAGGCAGAAAACTGTATAGGAATTATCACGTGGATGCATACCTTTTCACCCGCCAAAATGTGGATCAGAGGATTAAAAATCTTACAGAAACCTCTTCTGCATCTACATACCCAATTCAACAGAGATATTCCATGGTCAACCATGGATATGGATTTTATGAATCTTAACCAGGCCGCTCACGGAGACCGTGAATTCGGTTTCATGGTAAGCAGACTCCGAAAGAACAGAAAAGTAGTGGTAGGACACTGGTCTGAAGAAAGAGTTCAGAAGCAGATTGGTGACTGGAGCCGTGTTGCTGCGGGCTGGGACGACTGGCAGGGAGCAAAATTTGCACGTTTCGGAGATAATATGCGGTTTGTAGCCGTTACAGATGGAGATAAGGTGGAAGCTGAGACCCAGTTCGGATTTTCAGTCAATACCTGGGGAATCGGTGACCTTGTAGGCGTTATCAATTCTGTAAGCGAAAGAGAGATAAAAAGCCTTATGGAAGAATATGAATCTTCTTATTACATGGCAGCATCCCTTTTGGAAGGAGGAGCCAACAGAAGTTCACTTCACACCGCTGCAAAAATTGAATTAGGACTTGAAAAATTTTTAAAAGACGGAGGATTTAAAGGATTTTCAGATACCTTTGAAGACCTTCACGGGCTGGAGCAGCTGCCGGGAATTGCCGTACAGCGCCTGATGCAGAAAGGATACGGATTTGCAGGCGAAGGAGACTGGAAAACAGCAGCACTCGTACGTGCCATGAAAACAATGGGGCAGGGCCTTGAAGGTGGAAATGCCTTTATGGAAGATTATACTTATCATTTAGACCCTTCCAATCCTTCTATTTTAGGCTCCCATATGCTGGAAGTAGACCCGGTTCTGGCAGCCGGAAAACCTTCATGTGAGATCCATCCGTTGGGAATCGGAGGAAAAGCAGATCCGGTTCGTCTTGTTTTTAATTCCAGAGGAAATATTGATTCCCTGAATGCTGCACTGATGGACTTTGGAAACCATTTCAGACTGTTGATCAACAAAACCAGGGCATTGGAAATTACAGAAGAGCTGCCAAAGCTTCCGGTAGCAAGGGTTTTATGGAAACCTCTTCCTGATTTATATACGGCCGCAGAAGCCTGGATACTGGCTGGAGGAGCACACCATACATGTTACAGTGAAAATATTTCAGCAGAACAGCTGGAAGATTTTGCTGAGATAGCAGGAATTGAATCATTAGTCATTGATGAAGATACAAGAATGCGTGATTTTAAAAATACACTTCGTTGGAATGAAATGTATTATCGTTAATTAATTTTAAAAAATATGTAAATAATTGTGAGAAAAACAATAGATAATAGCATTTTTATTTTATTATTTTTAATTATTTTCGGCTGCAAAAAAGAAAATAACAAACAGGATATTTCAGGAAAAATGGAGAATGTTCACACTTCAGGCTATGGAGTTACACCAAAAGGCGATTCTATTAAAAAATACACGCTGACCAATAAAAACGGAATGAAAGTTGAGGTCATCAACTTCGGCGGAATTATCACTTCTTTAACTGCCCCAGACAGAAACGGGAAATACGAAGACGTAGTGCTCGGCTTTACAAAACCTGAAGGATATTTCGATGGCAACCCTTATTATTTCGGGGCTTTGATTGGAAGATATGGCAATAGGATTGCTAATGCAAAATTCTCACTGGAGGGTAAAGCATACGAAATTGATAAAAATGACGGTCCCAATAGCCTTCACGGAGGAAAAGAAGG